>NZ_JFXL01000020.1:0-61006 GCF_000588255.1 Acinetobacter sp. 1424608 | reverse complement strand
AGAGGTGGTCCCACATGTTTGAACAACTAAAAGCTTATTTATAAGTGATACTCTGCTCTAGTTAAGCTACCTTATTTTGTTGTGGTAGCTGGTCATAGTAAAACTCATCTGGAGTCATTTTGTCCAGACTCGAATGAGGTCGTTTCAAATTATAAAATTCAAAATATGCGTTTAATTGCTTCTTCGCATCCAAAACATTGCTGTAGGCTTTGAGATACACCTCTTCATATTTAACGCTCCGCCATAATCGTTCAACCATCACATTATCAACCCATCGACCTTTACCATCCATGCTGATTTGGATGTCATTTGATTTCAATACATCAATAAATGCATCACTGGTAAACTGACTGCCTTGGTCTGTATTAAATATTTCAGGTCGACCATATTTTTCAATAGCTTCATTTAATGTTTCTATGCAAAATGTAACCTCCATACTAATCGATACTCTATGCGCAAGTACCTTGCGGCTATGCCAATCAATCACAGCACATAAATAAACAAAGCCTTTTGCCATAGGGATATACGTTATATCCGTAGACCACACTTGATTACTGCGCTGAATAGCCAATCCTTTGAGCAGATATGGATATTTGCGGTGAGCTTGATTAGCCTGGCTTAAATTTGGTTTGCAATATAACGCATTAATGCCCATTTTCTTCATTAAAGTACGTGTATGACGTCGTCCTATATGATGTCCTTGACGATTCAACAAATCACGCATCATACGGCTACCTGCAAAAGGGTATTGCATATGTAACTCATCCATACACCGCATCAGCTTCAGATCTGATGCACTCACAGGTTTTGGGCGATAGTAATAACAACCACGGGAGACTTTCAGCAGCTGAGCTTGCTTAGATACTGAAATCTGAAGTGAGTCATCGATTAACTTTTGTGGTTGAAGCGGCCCAGTTTCTTCAACACACCTTCTAAAAAATCAATTTCTAATGCCTGCTCACCGATTTTTGCATGTAGTTTTTTTAGATCGATGGGTGGTTCTGTTGGAGCTTTTGATTGATCGAAAGCTTGCGAGGAAGCTGAAATCAGTTGATTTTTCCAGTCGATAATTTGGTTTTGATGAACATCAAATTCAGCACTCAATTCAGCAAGTGTTTTTTCTGCTTTAATCGCAGCAAGTGCTACCTTAGCTTTAAAATCATTTGAATGATTTCTTCTTGGTCTACGTGCCATAAAATACTCCATATATTGATGTTTATAACATCATTTGGGGAGCAAAATATCACTTATAAGTGTTGTTCAAATTTCCTGATCCACCTCTTGAATACTATTTGAAAAAGCTGCACAAGTAGCGAAAATTAAGCTAAAAATTGTTTTTTTCATTTACTAAAACTCATACATAATTTTTTGTTGCCTGATTTTATATAAATGAATGTTCTATGAATATAAAAAACATTTGTTATTAAGTGATATATACAGTTAATATATTCTTTAAATAAAAGTATCCCCCTTCTAAAAGAGGTTTATATGTTGGAGATAGTAATCATCTGATAATCACTCTCAATTTTTACTATTGAGTTGATTATCAATGTCGCAATTTTTCTGTGGTCATGTTTCTGATCACCTCTATTTGCACGTTTGATTATTATCAAGGCTCCAACATGAATCTTTCAAAGTTCGAACAACGAACTCTCCATGTCCTTGCCAAAGGCGGACATATTAAATACCAACGTAATGCATCAGGTACAGTCTATTTCGTTGAATGCTATACACGAGAAGGTTTCGTGCTATCTGATTGTTCCTTAGATGTATTTAAAAAGCTAAAAGCAAAACGTTTAATCAAGTCTAAAAATAGCCAGCCTTATCAAATTACATTGTTAGGACTCCAGACTGTCCGCCCTCAACTAGACAACCGTTGATATAAGTTGCTATTTATTAAGAGAAAGAAAAATATGAACATTAAAATTCGAGATGAACAACCCGAAGATATTAAAAATATCGAAGAGTTAACCAAAGCAGCTTTTCTGAATGCAGAACATTCTAGCCACACCGAACAATTTATTGTGAATAGCCTTCGGAAACATAAGCAACTCACGATTTCTTTGGTCGCCACAGAAAACGACTTAATTGTAGGTCATGTGGCTATTTCACCAGTTACAATCACGTCAGGTGAAACTGGCTGGTATGGCCTAGGCCCTATTTCTGTATGCCCAAATAAACAAGGAATTGGCATTGGTTCTCTTTTGATGAATGCAGCACTTCAAAAGTTGAAAGAATTAGGTGGAAAAGGTTGCGTTCTATTAGGTGATCCAAATTATTACAGTCGATTTGGTTTTAAATCTTACCCAGATTTAAATTTACCTGATGTCCCAAATGAATACTTTCAAGCTATAAGTTTCAGCAAATATATTCCCTCAGGAGAAGTTACTTATCATGATGCTTTTACGGCAACTGAATAAATAAGTTCACTTCCAACACATAATAAAAAGCCTCTATTTATAGAGGCTTTTTATTAACTTAATACTTAATTATTTATGAACCCAAGGCACAGCCGGTGAACCAATCCACGCAGATTTAGCCGGAATGTTTTCACCTTTCATGACCAGTGTTAATGGACCTAACACAGCATGGTTGCTTACGTTGGCGTTATACAAAATAATACTGCGTGTATTTACCACAACATCGTTACCAATATTCACTTGCCCGATTTTCATAATACGGTCTTCAAACAAGTGAGTTTGTGGGCCCGAGAAGCTATTAAACTCAGCACGGTCACCGATGCTTACACAGTCAAACTCTGTAATATCAGCCGTATCCATATAGACATCTTTACCAATGCGAACACCTAAAATACGCAAGAAGAATGGCAGCATTGGCGTTCCTCTCAAGTAGTTTAAGAAGTTAGGAATCGCAACTGACTCATATAAGCTCGTGATCCCTTCACTTAACCATACAAACATGGTCCACATTGGAGCTGAACGTGGTTGATAACGACCAATCAAAATCCACTTTAACAATGCAACAATAACAAAGCAGCCGACACCATAGAGCAAACCAGCAAGCGTTAAAGCCAACAAACCAGTTGGAATGTTGTATTTGTTAATAACATCAATAATCTCAAGCACAATCATATAACCCACACCAATCGCAAGAGCGGCAGGGAATACAACACGAAGGCCTTCAATAAAACCACGCATTAAACGGCGCTTGATACTTGGCAAGAATGTTAAATGATCTGGATATTTCTCAGCAGCTTCACGTGCAGGTAATAACAATGGTGGAGAACCAAACCAAGTTTGTCCATCATACATTTCACGGTTATCGGGTGATTTAGATTGCACGCCAATTAAGACATTGTCTGGTAACACGGTACCATCAGCAATATAAGCACTGTTTCCGACAAAACTACGGTTACCAATTTTGGTCGATTTTAATGTCATCCAGCCGCCTTTGATTTCTTCATCACCTAGCATTACAGCATCGGCAATAAAGCTTTCTTCACCCAAAGTCAGCATTTCTGGAATAACACCGTTTGCGGTAGAAATTTCGGTATTTTTACCTACTTTTGCACCGAGCATACGGAACCATGTTGGCGCATAAATGGTCGCAAACAAGCCATGTAAAGTTTGTAAGCTTGTTTCCAAGATTTGAGACGCAAACCATTTACGATAATACGTGCCGCCATGAACCGCATAGGTTCCAGTTTCAAGACGAGGCAATGCAATTTTACGAATGACTGAAGAAATAACAGCAGTAATCATCATCATCATTGCACTAGCTGGAATCGCTAAAATGAAATAGTAAAGTGCGATTTGCAAATGGTCGTTGGTACTAATATTAAAGACGTTTGCATCTAACCAGTCGACCAAAAGGAAGCTTGGGAAAATTGGAATAAAGAACAGACATGCAATAATTAATGCGCTAATTCCATAATATGCATATTCAGCAATTTTACGAATAAACGATAATTTTGGACGCTCTGGCAATTTAGCGTGTTCGTCCACATGCCCAATTTTCTTCGCAGGTGTACCATCCCAAATTTCTCCGGCTGGTACCACTGTGTCATATTCAATTGAGGTTAAGGCATTTACGTGAGCTTGTTTTTCTAACACTGTATTTTCTTCTAATACAGCATAAGAACCCACATAACTATCTTCTTTTAAGTGAATTGAGCCTAATACCAAGTGACCATGTTCGACTTTGGCATTTTCCAAGTTTACTTGAGAACCAATGCTCACCCCATCTTCAACAGTAAGTAAAGATGGCATACGAATATGTACTGAACTAATCGTTACGTCATGGCCGATTTTCGCACCAAGCGCTTTCAAATATAAGTTAAGTAAAGTTGAGCCTGACAAAAGATAGACTGGTGAAATATTGCTAATACGGTCTGCTAACCACCAACGGAAATAAGTTAATCCCCATAATGGATATTGCCCTGCACCAACGCCTGTCATTAATAATCGTTTTACCGTAATTGAAACCACAAAACTGGCAATAATTACGCTGATATAAACCAATAAAGACATCGCGATTGCATTTGGAATACTATCTCGTGTTCCACCGGTAAAATAATGATAGGTAAAGAATGGCGCTAACCACTGCAAGATATTAATCGAGATTAAAACCGGAATAGTAATAAACTGAGCAATACCACATAACCACTTATAAGTTTGATTACGAGGGTTATCTTGTCCAATCTGGCTATCAAATACAGTCGGCGTTGGTTGCTCTAGCATGAGTGCAGCAATTGCCCCAACCCTTCTCGCTTGATATAAGTTTTGAATAGTTAAGTGGCTATATTCCGGATGTTCACGTAGGTTCGAAATTAAAACCGCCGCTAGAAGTGAATGCCCACCTAGGTCATCAAAGAAATCTGAGTCGAGTTTAATCGGCATGTTTGGAAACAAGCGATTTAAAATACCAAATAAAACTTCTTCGGCCGGGTTCTGTGGTTGGTCAGATTCACTTCGATCAATCACACTGGTGAGTGGTCGTGCTTTTAAAGCCTTACGGTCAATTTTTCCTGACAATAAACGCGGAACTTCTTCAATAATCTCAAAACGGTTTGGCACCATATAAGGTGGTAATCGCTGGCTGAGATTATGGCGAATCTCTTTAATTTCGATTGCTTTCTTTGCATCAATTTCTGGTGCAATAAACGCAATGAGCTGGTCAATACCGTCTTCAGGACGAAGAATAACTGCCGCAGTACCAATACCTTCAATATCGCAAAGCGCAGCTTCGATCTCACCGAGTTCAACACGGAAACCACGAATTTTTACCTGATCGTCGGCACGTCCCAAGCAATGTACTTGTCCAAATTCATCAATTTTAGCCAAGTCACCAGTACGATAGAGCGATTGTTCATCTGGACCTTCTGCCCAAGGGTTTTGAATAAACTTATCAGCCGTTAAATCAGGTCTGCCTAAATATCCTTCTGCCACACTTGGCCCGAAAATACAGAGCTCACCTGTTTCACCTTGGGGTAGTAATTCTCTTTCAGCGTTTATGACCAACATGCCATAGTTTGGTAAAGGCTTACCAATCGTAACGAGTTTGCCACGCTCCAAGGCCTCAAGACTTGCCGTAACCGTAGTCTCAGTTGGACCATACGTATTAAACATTTTATGATGAGGCAATGCCCAACGGTCAACCAGTGAATCCGGGCACATTTCCCCACCTAAGTTAATAATTCTTAAGTTAGGTACATCTTCTGGGAATAAAGCAAGTAAAGTCGGTACAGCATGCAATACCGTAATGTTTTCTTGCTTTAATGTTTGGCATAAACGTTCAGGGTCACTCACAAGTGACTTAGGTGCAATCCACAATGTTGCACCAACCAAGTAAGAAAGCCAGATCTCTTCAAACGACATGTCAAAAGCAACAGAAAAGCCTTGATAGACTTTATCTTGCTCTTCAATACCCAAAACATTATTTTCACTACGTAAAAAGTGGCAAATATTTCTTTGGGTAATCACGATCCCTTTCGGCTTACCTGTTGAACCGGATGTATAAATAATATACGCAGGTTGTTCGGGGGTCGTTTTAGCTAAAGGAATATTTTCACTGAGCGGCTTTTGCAATTCAGTATTGGTCCACTTTGTTTGTGGTACTTCATCTAAATGTGCATACCATTCATCTGTAGTAATCATTCCTACAGCTTCGGCATCTTCAAGACAAACTGCTATACGGTCAGCCGGTGTATCCATATCGAATGGAAGCCATGCTGCACCACTTAAACAAATTGCCAACTGAGCTTTTAAAAGCTCAATACCACGAGGCAACCATAACCCAACAATATGACCTGGTTTTACCCCTCTTATCGTCAAATGCTGAGCCATGATTAAAGCTTGCTGATATAACTCACCATAACTCAACGTTTTATCTGCTTCAATTAAAGCCGTCTTATCAGGAAGAGTTTGTGCAGTATGGACAAAAATATCGGCCAAGACTTCATGCTGCAAAAATTCCGGATGATACTTTCCACGAATAATATTATTCGTGTTTGTTACAAACTGGTTCATTTTTATACTCTCTTTAATTTTCTGATTTGGCTCAAATGAAGTCATGTTTGTTTTTGTGACCCATTAAAGAAATCAAGATATGTCATAAATTAAATAATTGAACTTAAATCAAGATTAAAGTTTTAGTTTTAAAGTCTATTTAATAATATATAAATTCCGATTGTTTAGGCTCATTTTTTCTAAAAAAATTAATCTCTTAGCTACAATATTTTAATTTCATCACACTCATCAGGATGAAAAACGTACAAAAACAGCCAAGTAAAAACCTATAATTCACAAGATTTATATAACTCTAATTTTAATAAAACTAATAAATGCTATCCGATATACAAATTCTCCATATTTTAAACTTAATTGATTCATTGTGAACATTTAAAAAGTCCTAAAATGGAAAATTCTATTTAAATTTTTAGAGGGTATTTAATTATTAACAATATATTAAAGTCATTATGAGTCATTTCTATTTATCTTATATTTTTATCTGTATTTTTCTAAAAAACTTTTGCGATCGCTTAACTCAAGCTTACATATGTTTAATATCATTTAGTTATGAGGGAACACTCCCTATTTTGCGCTGCAAGTATTGTTTGTTTATATAGAATCTCAAACATATGAAGAATGAGAGCTGCTGTTACGTTTAAGCAGGTCGAAGTCCCTTCATTTATAATACATTGAAAATAGACTTAAAACTTAAATAGTAGGGATCATATGAGTCAACACATAATAAACCCAGAAGATATTCCCCTAGCATTTCAAGCCGCTTGGAATAATCATGATATGAAGGCCTTTGCAGCGCTTTTTCATCAAGATGCGACTTTTGTTAATCGTTTCGGTCATTACGTTAAAGGCATTAATGAAATTATTGCTCTTCACCAGCCTATTCATGAAACCATTTATAGCGATTCAACACTAGAGAATGAGCTCATAGACGTCACCTCTTTAACTAATGATATCTGTATTTCACATTTTTGGAGTCGTCTAACCGCAGGCTTAGCTCATCCTCAGGGTCCCCATCAAATTGATACCCTTCTTCTCACCGTCCTTGTTAAGCAAAATAACTCTTGGTGTATTCAGGCGCTAGAAAATGTGACTTTAACGAACCCACGCACAGGAGAGATCATACTTAGAAATTTATGAAACAGAGTAATATAATTTTTTAAGTAATTTATAGATATAAAAAAAAGCCCTTGTCATTAACAAGGGCTTTTAAGAATTTTGGCGGAAGCGGTGAGATTCGAACTCACGGAGGACTCACACCCTCGTCGGTTTTCAAGACCGGTGCATTAAACCGCTCTGCCACGCTTCCAACGAGCGCTATAATATAAACAAAAATGCAAGTTGGCAAATCTTTTATTTAATTTTTAATTCAAACGCTCAAAATAAAAACAAATCTATTTAAATTTCATCATTTTTAGGCTTTTCATAACGAATTGCATTGATATACCAAAGCTTTTTACCTAAAGGAGTGTGCACTTCAACCTCATCATCGACTTGTTTACTCAAGAGTGCACGTGCCATTGGCGACTCAATCGAGATATGTTGAGGATGATGATCATAAATTTCATCAATCCCTACGATACGTAAAGTTTTTTGTTCACCTTCTTCATTTTCAATTTCGACCCAAGCGCCAAAGTAAACTTTGCCTTCTTGCTCGGGAGCATAATCGACAATTTTTAACTCTTCTAAACGTTTTCCTAAATAACGTACCCGTCGATCAATTTTTCTAAGCAGCTGCTTATTGTACTGATAATCGGCATTTTCACTGCGGTCGCCAAGGCTTGCCGCCCAATTCACTTTCTTTGTGATTTCTGGTCGTTCTTCATGCCAAAGTTGTTTTAATTCAGCAACTAATTTGTCATGTCCTGACCGAGTGATTAAGTTAGATTTCATGATAAAAAACCACTGATGAACAACATACTGCTTACAAGATGTAGCATTTTATACCCTATTTACTCATATCAGAAGTGTATAAATTTTCTTCCTTAATAAATTCATGTTGTTATGTTGATATATCGAATATTTAATTGTTCAAAATTTGACAATCTTTTTTTTGAAGATTATGATGCGCGCATCTTAAATGTTGAGTATTTTTTAACCCAACCAAAAACTTTGTAGATTTTCTACATAGTTTATTTTTTTCATTTCATGTCATTTTGAATGACGTCATGACTGCCCACCCCTTATTGAATTTATCAACTTTTAAAAGTTATGGCAGCTTTTTGTCTGGCTTTTAGGGCATAAATTATCTGTAGCGGAGACAACATGCACAGTAATTCAAGTTCTGGGTCGAGGCTTGGCCTTAGCTCTTTATTTTCTTCTCTCCCATTGAAAGTTCTTGCACTCAGCACTATGTTTTTTCCCTTTCATAGTATTAATGCAGGAAAAACCCTACAGTACAATACTGTAGTTAACACCAACACATTAACCGTAGTTGCTGTAGAAAGCCCAACTACTGTTTTTAAAGAAGATCAATTTTTACATGGCTTCGGTTATGACTTGGCTCGTAACTATGCACAAAGCTTAAATGTAAAGTTGGACTTCAAAATCGTGGCAGATAACGCCACCGCACTCAAGTGGGTCCAGCAAGGTAAAGCAAATCTTGCCATGACGACCGCGAGCTTAAGCTCAATCGAGAACAAAGGTTTAATGTCTTTTTCTGCAAGTTGTGGTGACATCGTAAATTTGCAAAAAAATGGATTAAATCCCGATTTAAGCTGGGTGTTTAAACAAGCAGATGATCCTCTTACACAAACAGCTAGTGGTTTTGTTTGTCAAAGCAAGCAAAATGGTCTGACTCAACAACTGGCTTCATTTTACAACCGTAACGTTGTAAAACCTGAGTCTTGGTCGACGATTCAACGTGATATAAGTACACGTCTACCTATTTACAAAGCCAGCTTTAAACAAAGCGCGGCCAAGTATGATTTAGATTGGCATTTGCTTGCAGCAATGAGCTATCAAGAATCGTATCTTAAGCCAGAGTCTGTTTCACCAACAGGCGTACGCGGGTTAATGATGTTAACCAACAGTACAGCTCGGGCAATGGGTGTAAGTAACCGTAGCGATCCAGCGCAAAGCATTCAGGGCGGTGCGAAATATTATGATCTCATGCTAAGTGAGTATGGTGATATTCCCTACCCAGATCGTAACTGGTATGCCCTTGTGGCCTACAATATGGGTCCGGGAGCAGTCAACCAGATCCAGAAGCGCTTACAAACCCAAGGAAAAGACCCAAACCAATGGGTTAATCTCTATGACTATTTACAACGCAATCAAATGCGAAATGGTCGATACAAACAAGCGGTACAGTACGTGACTCGTATCCGTGCTTATCTTGAGCATATTAAAACGGCTCAAACACGAATCAATATCTAGTTTTATTGTTTTAAAAGTTGATAAATTCATTGTTTGTATCAATAAAAAGCTTACCTCTTGGGGTAAGCTTTTTATATGAATTCTTTTAGAATTAAGCTGTTTGTTCTAATACTTTCTTGAACAAATCTTTTTGTTCTTGGCTTGGTTTAGCTGTTTGTAAAGCCATTAACTGAGACATGTCGCCTTGAACTTTAATTTTACCAGTCATGAATGCTTGCATAGCTGCAGCCATATCAAACTCTAGGAATACTTTACGTAAAGTTTCAGCATCCATGTTTAAAGTTGTTTTGGCATTTGAAGACAAACCTTTTTGGATTTTACCCCCATCTAACGCTAATTCGGTATTTCCAGAAGCATCTGTAACTACTAAATTAATTGCCAAATTCGCAAGAGCTGGTGGCAAATTAAGATCACCTGCTTCAGCAGTTAATTTTTCGACAGTCGCAAACCAATCATCAGTTAAAAATGCAGGCATGATTCTTCCTCAAATTTATTTGTTCAATTTCTCTAGTTAGTTGCCTATCCAGACAACATCATATGAAGCACTTCTGCTTGTGCGTTGTTATAGCATGTAATTTTAAGGTTGGGCTATGACTTTTTGTACGGAACATTCATTTTTTAGTATTTTGATACATTAAAGGCACTTGTTTATAAAGTGCCTTTAATTGACTTACTTAATTGTTTTATTCAGCAGCAAAACTTAAGTTCACAACATCTAAACGTTTTTTAAGTTCTTCAGGGTCTTTAAAGTCGATCTCGCGCTGAGAATCTAGCGCTTCGAAATCAAACAAATCACGGTCTGCTAACTGAGACGGAGACACGTTTTGTAACGCACCAAAAATACTGTGTAAACGTTTCGGATATTGTTTATCCCACTCACGCAACATTTCATTAAGCATGGCACGTTGTAAGTTCTCTTGTGAACCACAAAGGTTACACGGGATAATTGGGAACTTACGTAATTCTGCATATTTGATAATGTCTTTTTCTTCAACATAAGCTAAAGGACGAATCAAAATATTTTTCTTATCCGAAGACAAAAGCTTAGGTGGCATTGCTTTTAAGCTACCGCCATGGAATAAGTTCAAGAAGAAAGTTGCAATGATGTCATCACGGTGATGGCCTAACGCAACTTTAGTGGCACCAATTTCTTGAGCAAAGCCATAAAGCGAACCACGGCGCAAACGTGAACACACTGCACAGTATGTTTTACCTTCAGGCGTTAAACGCTTGGTAATGGTATAAGTGTCTTTTTCCAAAATGTAATATGGAATGTTATTTTCTTCCATATAGCGTGGTAACACATCTTCTGGAAAGCCCGGCTGTTTTTGGTCAAGGTTAACCGCAACAATATCAAAGTTGATTGGTGCAATACGTTTGAACTGCAACAAAATGTCGAGCAAGGTATAACTGTCTTTACCACCAGACACACACACCATGACCTTGTCACCATCTTCAATCATGTTGAAGTCACGGATGGCATGTCCAACTTGACGGCGAAGCTTCTTAAGCAAACGATAATAGGCCGAGCTTGTTGGAAGTTCAGGCTTAAAATTAAATCCTTCGTTGGACTCAACTGGCGCGTACATAGACGAGATATACCCATAAATAAAAATACCGCGCAATTTTATATGATTCGAACGGGAATCGCATCAAAAGAATAGTTTCAATTCTTGAAGTCGTCATAATGCTCAGGCATGATGCAAAAGCAGTGCTCCATTTTGACCGATGAGTTCATTTTTTGCGCAAAATGCTTACTTTTTGGACTTTTCCACAGTTTTCCACAAAACCTGTGGATAAAATTGTGGATTTCTTAATACTTGACAAACTGTTTTCACCTTCTGTTAAGGGTTTTATTTAAATTGATCATTTTTTAACCAATGATTTTTGCCTTTAATTTTCAAATAGTTAGACAAGTCAATAGAATCATTTTAAAAATTTTTTTTAATTTTTTTTGATGATCATTCGAACAAAACAGCTTGATTTTTTAAAAGAGCAAAAATAAAAAAAATTACACAAAACTTCTTTCTGTAATATTTTTTGATAAACTCTTTGACTAGTTACGAATACCTTAAAATTGTGAATAACATAAAATGAAAAATTCGGTTCAATATCTTTTTTCGTGTTTACTGGGGATGACCACTTTTTCGGTAGGTATAACACCGACTTTAGCGGGTCAAATGTACATTTACCAAGACAAAAATGGCAGCACTTTACTTACTAACCGTAAAAGCTATGACCATTCACTCAAGAAAGTAAAGGTGACTTACTACCCCGATAGTAATATTCATAGTTATACAAACTGGGGCGCTTCAGAAGCTTCTGTTCTACCAAGCTATAGCAAAAATAAAAATGCTTTTGACCATATTATTAAACAGGCAGCACAACAGCATGGTGTATCCGAAGGTCTAATTAAGGCAGTCATGCATACCGAATCTGGTTTTAATGTGAATGCTCACTCTCCTGTGGGTGCGCAAGGTTTAATGCAACTCATGCCAGCTACTGCTCGCCGTTTTAACGTATCTAATGCTTATGATCCTCAGCAAAATATCTTTGCTGGTGCTAAATATCTAAGTTGGTTGCTCAAACGATTTAACGGCAATACGCAAATGGCTCTTGCGGCTTATAATGCAGGTGAAGGGAACGTGGATAAATACGGCGGCATTCCGCCATTCCGTGAAACCCAAGATTATGTACGACGAGTCACAAGTCGATATCAAAACTTATATTCTTCTGGTGTAAGCCTTTCATCTTTTAGTAATTCAAATATTTCTACCCAGACTGTAAATCAGCCAGAGTTGACCCAAACCACCACAACTCAACAAGTATCGGCTAAACCTGTTAAATATTCTTCTGCACGCCAAATCGTGACATTGTCTGATGGCACCTATACAGATGCACCAACAGGGACTTATGTCACCAATAATGCAACGGCAATTGCCCATATCAGAATTGAGTAAAATTAAAAACCGCATACTTTGCAGCTCATACTTTAATAAGGCCCATCGTCTAAAAATTGTAATGATCTATTACCCCGACCCTAGTATTTAGACGGGCCTTATAAATAACTTGTTTAATTTGAATACATTCGTATACCGGAAAGAATGTATCGATTCCTTATTTTTTCCTTGAATTTTTCCCCCAAGCGCCGCATATTAGCTGAGTGATTTATAATTTATAAATCAGATAATATTTTATTTATAAGAGGATTTTCTCAATGATGCGGATTGGTTTGTTTTTGCTTACCAACCTCGCGGTACTGGTTGTAGCTGGCATTATTTTGTCACTCTTCGGTGTCGGTAGTTACCATGGCGCGGGTGGCTTAAATCTAGGCAACCTTTTAGTCATCTGTTTTGTGTTTGGTATGGTGGGCTCTTTAGTCTCTCTATTTATGTCCAAATGGATGGCTAAGAAAACTACTGGTACAGAACTGATTGACCCAAATGCTCCTCGTAACCAAGCTGAAAGCTGGTTATTGCAAACAGTCGCTGAACTTTCTCAACGTGCTGGTATTAATATGCCAGAAGTTGGTATCTTCCCTTCATATCAGTCTAATGCTTTCGCAACAGGCTGGAATAAAAATGATGCGTTAGTTGCCGTTTCAAGCGGTCTACTTGAGCGTATGAACAAAGATGAGCTACGTGCCGTGCTTGCGCACGAGATTGGTCACGTTGCAAATGGTGACATGGTTACCTTGGCACTCATCCAAGGTGTTGTAAACGCCTTTGTTATGTTCTTTGCTCGTGTAGTAGGTGATTTTATCGACCGTAATGTTTTTGGTCGTCAAGACAATGAAGCACCTGGTATGGGTTACTTCCTCATTACGATGGTTTTAGATATCGTGTTCGGTATTCTAGCTTCTGCTATTGTAATGTGGTTCTCTCGTTACCGTGAATACCGTGCAGATGAAGCTGGTGCACGTTTAGCTGGTAAACAAGCAATGATTTCTGCTTTATTACGTTTGCAAGCTGAAACAGAGTTACCAGACCAAATGCCAAAAGAAATGAAAGCGTTCGCGATTGCGGAAGGTAAAGAACAAGGTTTCAGCTTAGCTGCTTTGTTCCAAACTCACCCAACGATTGAACAGCGTGTCGCAGCTCTACATCAGTTAGATTGCCCATAACACAGTAAATAAAAAAGCCTCCAGTTGGAGGCTTTTTTATTAGGCTGAATGATGGACCAGTCCCCAAAGAAAACTAATCCCCCACCATATTGCTAAACCAATCAGAACAAGCACCAATACCCCTAATAAATCCGGTATATGTAGCCATAGCCAACTCACAACAGGATTACGCCAGAAGGCTGAGTGTTGCTGTTTCTTTTCAAGCTTTTCATGTAAATACGGATGAATAACATGTATATCACTTTGAATCGCATATTCTTCACGAATATGGGTATGAACCACATCTAATGCTTTTCTACTAGGACGTATAAAAATATCGAAAATAGTTCCTGCAACTGGTACACACCCCACCACAGCATCGACTACAGCCAATTTTATGACGGGAGTAAGCTTGTGCTGTGGCACACCAATTTGCTTGGCTTTATATATGGCGTAGCAAGTCAGGACAAAACCCGCAACATCACCAGCAATTGGAATAGTACTTAAAGCAGCATCGGCACCAATACCCTGCTTTGTAAAAGGAATACGGACGGCGCTATCCATCATGGTTGCAAACTTGGCAAGGTCCCGTTCCAGTGCGATGACCTGCTGCTGTGTTAGTTTTTTTTCTTGAGGCATCTAAATCAAATATATGAAGAGAAGTTAAACTTAATATACTTGATTTAATGCCTGTTTTTAAATTGTTTGCTTTTAACTTGAAGCTTTCGATTTAAACAATGAACGTAATAACACATACATAACTGGAATAAAGAATAGAACCAGTACAGTACCAAACATTACGCCACCTAAAATACTAATACCAATTTCTTGGCGGCTCACCGCACCAGCGCCTTGTGCAAATACAAGTGGAATCACACCTGCACCAAAGGCTAAAGAAGTCATTAAAATCGGTCTTAAACGCAAGCTTGCGCCTTCTAAAGCGGCCTGAATAGCATTCTTTCCTTTCTCTTGGGCTAATGCAGCAAACTCAACAATTAAAATTGCGTTTTTACAAGACAATCCAATCGTGGTTAGAAGTGCAATTTGGAAATACACGTCATTTGGTAAACCAAAGATATAAGAGAAAATAACACTTCCTCCTACACCTAGCGGAATAGAAGTCATCACGGCAGCAGGAATACTTAAGCTCTCATACAAAGCAGCTAAACATAAGAAAATAAAACCTGCCGAAATCAGATATAACCATACCGCCTGATTGGTCGACTTCTGTTCTTCAAAAGACAGACCAGCCCAAGCCAAGCCAATATCTTTTTGCTGGTTGACGAGTTGTTCAACATCTTTCATAGCCTGACCAGAACTGCTACCACCGGCAACATCAGCCTGTAACTGTAAAGCACTATATCCCATATAGCGTTTTACAATTTCTGGTGCCCCACCCCAGCTAAAGTTAGCAAACGAACTAAAAGGCACCATTTCATTTTGATTATTACGCACAGACCAATTATATAAATCTTCAGGTTTAGATCTGAACTCGGCATCGCCTTGAATCATGACACGTTTAATACGTCCCCGATCAATAAAGTCGTTTACGTAAGTTCCGCCCCATGCACTCGACAAAGTGTTATTAATTGCAGATAGTTCCAAACCATTTGCCAAAGCCTGTTTCTGGTCAATTTTGATATTCAGATTTGCTTTACTATTGGTAGACTGCTTATCAAAGTTTTCAAAAGTTGAATAGTTTTTACTTTGAGCCTGTAACTGACGGAACATACCATCTAAGAAGTTTTGCCCTTGTCCATTTAAATCTTGAATCCAGAAATCCAAGCCATCAGTCTGCCCCAAACCATTTACCGAAGGAGGTAAGGTCACGTTAATTTGAGCATTACTAAAATTTCTGAAATATTTCATTGCACGCTTTTGTATAGCGTCAGCCGAGTCCTCTTTCGCCGTACGTACATCCCAAGGTTTTAAAGCAATAAAGCCTTGCGCTAAATTTTGTCCTGTCCCGGCATTATTTCGACCGTAACGAATTAAAACCAGATCAACATTTTTATCTTCTTTAGTGAGAAAGTATTGGCGCACTTGTTCACCAATTTTCTGACTTTCAGAAATTGGAGCACTGTCTACCAGCTTAATTTGCACACTTAAAATACCTTGGTCTTCTTTAGGAATAAAGCCGCTTTTTAAACCACTGTAGAAGAGCATAAAAACTGCAATCAGCGCCACAAAAATCACAATAACCGATTTACTGTAATGAATACTCGTCTGAACAAGCTTGATATATTTATTTTTAAGTTGATCAATTTTTTGGTTAAACCACACTGCCCAGCGCATAGGTTCAGGATTAGGTTTTAAAATTAATGCACACAATGCAGGCGTTAAAATGAGTGCAACCGTAAGCGATAATGCCATAGCGGCAACTAAAGTAATGGAAAACTGACGGTAAATCACGCCAATTGAACCACCTAAAAAAGACATTGGAATAAAAACAGCAGTTAAAACCAATGTAATGCCGACTAATGCACCGCTAATTTCACCCATTGACTCAATTGCAGCTTCTTTTGGAGTTAAGTGCTGTTCATGCATGAGCCGCTCAACGTTTTCAACTACCACAATCGCATCATCAACCAACAAACCAATGGCGAGTACCAGTGCAAATAACGTTAATGTGTTAATACTAAAACCAAGCACATATAAGACTGCAAAAGTTCCCAAAATCACAACCGGAACTGTAATACTCGGAATGAGTGTTGCACGCCAGCTTTGCAAAAACAGGAACATCACCAAAATTACCAAAATAATGGCTTCTACAAGCGTCTTTACAACTTCCTTAATCGACTCTTGAACAAACGGCGTATTATCTCGTGGATAAACGATTTTATAGCCTGCTGGTAATTTAGCGGCGAGCTGATCTAAGGTTTGATGGATGAGCTTAGAAGTTTGAATAGCATTTGCGCCCGAGGACAGAGATATACTTACACCCGCAGCAGGATAACCATTAATCGTGTTGAAAGACTGATAATTTTCTGCACCGAGCTCAACTCTTGCAATATCTTTTAAATAAACATAACTAGCCGTTTTATCTGACTTTACGACAATATTTTTAAAATCATCAACAGTCTTTAGTCGAGAACCTGCCGTCACTTTTGTATTTAGATATTGACCATCAATGACTGGTAAATCACCGATTGCACCTGCAGCAACTTGGGTATTTTGAGCAGTGATTGCATTAGCCACATCACTTGGCATTAAATTATATTGCTTTAACTTGTCTGGATTTAACCAGATACGCATCGCATATTGCGAACCGAACACATCCGTTTCACCCACCCCTTCAATACGGTTTAAGTTATCAACGACATGTGTAGTTAAATAGTCCGACAGCTCAATATTTCCGGTTTTACCAGTCGAGTCGTATAAACCAATTACCATAAAGGTATCGCCTAGTGACTTACTGACTGTCACCCCTTGACGTTGTACTTCATCGGGTAAACGGCGTATGACACCACTAATACTATTTTGGACTTGGACCTGAGCAGTATCGGGGTTGGTTCCATTATCGAAACTAATGGTAATTCGGCTACGTCCTGATGAATCACTTGATGAGCTAAAATAGAGTAAGTGATCAATCCCTTGTATTTGTTGTTCTAAAATTTGGGTAACACTTTGCTCAACCGTTTGTGCATCTGCTCCGCTATAACTTGCCGACACTGTAATTTTCGGAGGTGCAATATCGGGATACCGTTCTACGGGCAAGTGCATCACCGAAAAAATACCAAAAGCCATGACAATGATCGCCAATACATTGGCAAAAATGGGGCGCTGAATAAAAAATTTAGATAGCATGGCTGCTCGGTATGATGTCGTTAATTAACAGGAGTAAATGCCGCTTTGAGACCTTGTGATCATCAACGAGCGGTGTAAAAAAGACAAGTGGAATTAAAACAATAAATGTAATTAAGACAAAAACAAAGCGTGATTCACTATTTCCAACAAAGCAATAAAGAACCAGTTAAATAGTGTCACTTAAAATTCATGAATTCTTCATGATCACGTCAAACTAAATCCCAATACTTGAGTCGTTTCAACTAAAACAATATGAGTAGAATTATGTTTAGAAAAGCACTTTTATGCTTAAGTTTAATTAGCTTGGTCGGTTGCAATGACGATGATAAAACCGAAACAACCCCAACTACACCAGAATATCAACTTCCTAAAATTTTAGTGATTGGACACCGCGGCGCTAGCGCTTTACGTCCTGAACATACTTTGGCTTCATATCAAAAAGCGATTGATGATGGTGCTGACTTTATTGAACCTGATCTGGTTTCAACAAAAGACGGTGTATTGGTTACTCGTCATGAAAACGAAATTGGTGGTACTACCAATATCAGTACTCTTGCCCAATTTGCAGACCGTAAAACCACAAAAAATATTGATGGTGTCAATTTAACGGGTTGGTTTACGGAAGACCTCACCTTAAATGAATTACAACAAGTTAAAGCACGTGAACGTATTCCTGAGTTCAGACCAGCAAATACAGCTTATAACGACCTGTATTCAATTCCAACACTTGAACAAGTCATTGAACTTGCCGAAGCAAATTATAAAAAAACCGGAAAGATTATTGGCTTATATATTGAAACCAAACATCCAACTTATTTTAAAAACAAGAATTTGGCCATGGAAGACACACTTCTTAAAACTCTTGCCAAATATCAATATACACGTGATATTGCCCCTATCTATTTGCAATCGTTTGAAGTCAGCAATTTAAAGTATTTAAAAGATCAACTTGATCTACATAAAACACTTAAACATGCACAAATCATTCAGTTATATGATGCAAAAACCTCTCGACCAGCAGACTTTGTTGAATCTGGTGTGTCTAAAACATATGGTGATTTAGCTACAGCGCAAAGCTTAAAAGATGTTGCTAAGTATGCAAATGGTGTAGGCCCAAGCAAAAACTATATTCTCAATTTCAATAATGATGGTTCAGTACAAACTACTTCATTTATTAGCGATGCACATGCCGCTGGCTTAAAAGTACACCCATATACTTTCCGTCCAGAAAATAACTTTTTACCACAGCCTTTAAAATGTAGCGACAAACCTGCCGAGCGTTGCCCGACAGGTGCTCTAAAAGAGTTTGAAGCATATTTCAAAGCAGGTGTAGATGGCGTCTTTACAGATGACCCAGCACTCGGCCGTGAAGCAGTCAATAATTTTGAGAAAGCAACTAAATAGTTAAAGACTTAATAAAAAACAGGGCATTCAATGCCCTGTTTTTTTTACTTATCAACACTGTTATTAAAATATAGAGGAATCCATTGGTATTGCTCTGCATTTACTTTATACACATGGCCAATTCCTGGGAATGGCAAATGTGGAGCAGCTACCCATTGCTGTTTATTTGAGATTTCAGCAAACATTTTCAAACGAGTGTTAATTGCCTGCTCAGAATTTACATCAAAATCTACGCCGGTTTTTGGAGCATCAAACTGTAAAGAATGTGAGTGGACAATGTCTCCCACAAAGACAATTTGTTGATTTTTACTCTTTAAACGGAAACTGTGGTGACCCGGTGTATGCCCTTGTGTATTGATTACTTCAAAACCTTGAATGACATCGCCATCTTTAAAAGTCTTGAAAGCTTTTTTCGCTTGATACGGTGCAAGCGCAGCTTTTATATTTTTAACAGTGCCTAAATAATTTTCTTTTTTATCTGCGGGTACAGTTTTTTCAGAAGCTGGATTTAACCAATAGTCAGCTTCACGTTCATGTGCATAAATAGTTGCATTAGGAAATACAGCTTTTCCATTTTGAGCAATACCACAAACATGGTCTGGATGTAGATGGGTTAACAAAACCGTTTTCACGTTAGCAAGTTGATAGCCTGCCAATTCAAGATTTTTAGCAATTGAACCCAGCTGTGGGCCAAAACAACTTGAAGCACCACTATCAACAAGAGTTAAACTTTTACCGTCATCTACCAAGAATGCATTTACCGAAGTTTGAACCCCTTTCTCATTAACAGCGGCGTATTTTGTTAAAATTTTAGTCTTCTCAGCCTGACTCAAATTTTTAAATAACTTAGGGTCTAAATAAATAGTGCCATCCAGTAAAGAGGTGATGCGATAATTACCAAATTGATGCTTATAATATCCCGGTACTTGTTGAGCTGAGGCAGGCTCTGCATAGCTTACATGTAACCCACTCATGACAAGTCCTAATGCTACAAATAATTTTTTCATCTCTTCTTCTCTATCAAGTTATAAAGTCAAAATCTTTAAAAAAGATTTAATATTTTTTTTAAGGGCCGCGATATATAATGCATGAAAAGTGTTAAAAATATAAGTGAATGAATAGTTATTCTCCCTACAAAGGCAAAAGCGGACTAAAGCGCATCTTGAATGCGACAGGTTATTCAATTTCAGGATTTAAGGCGGCTTATAAAAATGAAGCCGCTTTCCGACAAATTGTTTTAATTAATGTTGTGCTTATCCCTACTAGCTTTTTTCTAGATGTAACTCGCGGTGAACATGCACTTATGGTGGTTGTGTGTTTATTTGCAATTATTGTAGAACTATTCAATTCTGCGATTGAAGCGGTAGTTGACCGTGTATCACTTGAAAAACACCAACTCTCTAAAAATGCTAAAGATATGGGAAGTGCTGCTCAATTTGTCGCGCTTTCAATTATTGCAGTGACATGGCTTATCATTTTATTAGGTTAAAAAAAAACCATGCTTATAAGAGGATAAGCATGGTGTAACAAAAAAGAGGAACTACAGCTACTGTTCCTGACTATAAGTTTAAGAATATCAACTTAACTTTTTCTTAATTTATATAAGAAATAAAAAAATCCCTGCAAATGCAGGGATTTTTTTATTTAGACGTTGATGTTTATCACATCATGCCGCCCATTCCACCCATACCGCCCATGTCTGGAGCAGCTGGTTTGTCTTCAGGAATGTCAGTAATCATACATTCTGTAGTCAACATTAAGCCAGCAACAGAAGCAGCGTGCTCAAGTGCAGAACGAGTTACTTTAGCTGGGTCAAGGATACCCATTTCTAACATATCGCCATATTCACCAGTTGCAGCGTTATAACCGAAGTTACCTTCACCTTTCTTAACTGCATTGATTACTACAGATGGCTCATCACCAGCGTTCGCAACGATTTGACGAAGTGGAGCTTCGATCGCACGACGTAAAATGTTGATACCTGCAGTTTGATCTTCGTTAGCACCTTTTAGGCCTTCAAGCGCATTTACGGCACGTACAAGCGCAACACCACCACCTGCAACAACACCTTCTTCAACTGCTGCACGAGTTGCGTGAAGAGCGTCGTCAACGCGGTCTTTCTTCTCTTTCATTTCAACTTCAGTTGCTGCACCGATTTTAATTACAGCAACCCCGCCTGCCAATTTAGCAACGCGTTCTTGTAATTTTTCACGGTCATACTCTGAAGTAGATTCTTCGATTTGAGCACGGATTTGTTGAACACGCTCAGCGATAGCAGCAGCATCACCAGCACCATCAACAATAACTGTATTTTCTTTAGAAACAGTGATTTTGTGCGCTGTACCTAAATCTTGAAGAGTCGCTTGTTCTAAAGACATACCAACTTCTTCAGAAATAACAGTTGCGCCAGTCAAGATCGCGATGTCTTGAAGCATTGCTTTACGGCGGTCACCGAAACCAGGAGCTTTAACAGCACATACTTTGATAATACCGCGCATGTTGTTTACAACAAGAGTTGCAAGCGCTTCACCTTCAACATCTTCAGCGATGATAAGAAGTGGTTTACCAGTTTTAGCAACTGCTTCTAAAACAGAAATCAATTCACGAATGTTGCTGATTTTTTTATCAACAAGAAGGATGAACGGATTTTCAAGTTCAGCAGTCAAAGTATCTTGCTTGTTAGCAAAGTATGGAGAGATATAACCACGGTCAAACTGCATACCTTCTACAACGTCTAATGCGTCTTCAAAGCCAGAGCCTTCTTCTACAGTGATTACGCCTTCTTTACCTACTTTTTCCATCGCTTGAGCGATAAGTTTACCAACAGTAGTATCAGAGTTAGCAGAGATAGAACCAACTTGTTCAATTGCTTTGAAATCATCAGCTGGCTTAGCAATAGAACGGATATTTTCAACTACAGTTTTTACTGCAATGTCGATACCGCGTTTTAAATCCATTGGGTTCATACCAGCAGTTACTGATTTGATACCTTCGTTTAAAATTGCTTGAGCAAGTACAGTTGCAGTTGTCGTACCGTCACCTGCGATGTCGTTAGTCTTGCTTGAAACTTCACGTACAAGTTGAGCACCCATGTTTTCAAACTTGTCTTTTAATGAAATTTCTTTAGCAACAGTTACACCGTCTTTAGTGATGTGCGGCGCACCGAAAGAACGGTCGATTACAACGTTACGGCCTTTAGGACCTAAAGTCACTTTAACCGCATCTGCAAGTACGTTTACCCCTGCAATCATTTTTGAGCGAGCTGAATCACCAAATTTTACGTCTTTAGCTGACATATTAAACTCCGAATCTTTTTAAATACTGAATCTGATAATGAATTGAGTTATGGATCGATTAGCCTTCTAATACAGCTAAGATGTCTGACTCTTTCATGATTAAGAGTTCTTCACCGTTTACTTTAACTGTTGTACCTGCATAAGTACCAAATAACACCTTGTCACCAACTTTAACATCCAAAGCACGTACGCCGTTATCAGTGATTTGACCATTACCTACTGCAATTACTTCACCTTGAGATGGCTTTTCAGCAGCAGAACCTGGCAATAAAATACCGCCAGCAGTTTTGGTTTCTTCTTCTACGCGACGAATCACAACGCGATCATGTAATGGACGAATGTTGCTCATAATTAACTCCATCAGACTTAGTCTTTTTGATTAATCGTTATTGCTTTAATCCAGAGCAATAACAAAATATTTAGATGTCACTTTTGTGGGGATGAAAAAAATGGCTTCAAGGGGAAATAAGAAAAATTTTTCTGTTTTTTGAATATTTTTTAAACAATCAAATATTTAATCTCATCTAAACCAAATCAATCTGTAGTGAATTCAGCCTGCTGTTCACTAAACCAATAATGCTGAATCTTTCCTGTATTTGAAACCATATTAAAGCTATTTGGATTATGATGATATAAACGAGTAGAAGTTGCTGTACCCGCATGAATATCATAAATAGGATGATCTATTTCCAGATGGTAAATTTGAGTTAAATCATATATAGCCGTTTTATGGAGATGACCATGCAGCATTCCGAATAATCCAGTTGTACTCCACTTCTCTAAGGCGATTTTTCCTAAAACCGGACAATCCTTTATTCCATGCTTATTATCGGGTGGTGTATAAAAAGGTTGATGGAAAACTACTAGCTTTAATTTATCTTTAGGCCCTTTTTGTAAACGCTCATAAGTATCTTGAATTTGTTCAATCGAAATATGACCACGTGTATGGTAACGACGGCGTATGCTATTTACACCAACAATATAAAAATGTTCAGTTTCTAAAGTTGGCTCTAGTTCACCAAAAAAATATCGATAACGAGTAAATGGAGAAAAAAAACGATTCCAGACATGATACAAAGGAATGTCGTGGTTACCTGGCACCACTAAATAAGGAATATTGAGACTATCTAAATATTGCCGACATTTAAAAAATTGTTCGTATTTGGCACGTTGAGTAATATCACCACTTACAACAATTACTTCAGGCTGTTGCTGAATACAGAAGTGCCTAATTGCCTCTAAACACTCTTGTTTTTCCGTTCCAAAGTGTAAATCAGACAGATGTAATAACATTCGGCACCATTATATTTAAAGCATTTTTTTCTACAGTGAACTTTAAAGGTGGTTTCATCTCTATGATTTCACCATCTAAAGCAACTGTAAGTTTCGATTTTTTTGCACATTCGACTACAACATGATCTGCACAAAAACTATATACATCTTGAGCATCTTCAACTTTACCTTGAATCCACTGCCAAAGCATATTCAGTAAACTCAGCTTATCACTTTTTGTAATTACAACTCCAGCAACTCGTCCCTGTGCTGCACATTCTGCAATTCTAAGTTTCATATCACATAGTTGTAATTGATTATTCCCAAAGAAAATAAGAGGTGCTTTAACAGGATATTTTTTACCATCTACTGTTATAGATAGCTTCATTGACTTATTTTCTCTTAACAAAACATCTAAAGCTGATGTATAGGCATGTAAAGGAAGCCTTCCTAAATATTTATTGTAGAGTTCGCGCTTTTTGATAAAGAGTGGATATAGACCTAAACTAGCATTATTTAAATAAATATGATCATTGATTACTGCTATATGTACTGACCGAGGAATGCCTGTAGCAATCACTTCTGCTGCTTCTAAAAGATCTAGCGGAATATCTAAAACTTTAGCGACATAGTTAAAAGTACCTAAAGGCAAGATTCCCATTGGAATAGAAGTATTCTTAAGTTTAGATGCAACAGCATTTAATGTGCCATCCCCACCAGCTGCAACAACCACCCCTATATTTTCGTTTTGTGAATGCCGATGAATAACATTATTCATCAGATCATCAAACAATGTATTTTCATTTAATTCAAATACTTGTATTTCAAAACCATGTTCAGTAAATACAGTCATCAGTTGCTCATAAACATCTTCATGTTTTGAAGCGTGAAATCCTGATTTTTCGTTATAGATGATCGAAAGAGGTTTCAAGGGCCGCATTTTATTATCGTAAAGTAAGATGTTTATTCTATTTTGTATATAAAATCACCTATTAAAAGTCTCTTTATGTAAATTTTGAATGATCTTCATTTGTTTAATCAATAATAATTCTCAAAAAAAATTTAAGAGCTAATTTATTGATTTTAAATAAAATAACTTAAGTAAATAACACACATACAACATAAAAATATAAAAGTAAAAACTATATAAAACATCATAAGCAAATGATTTTCATATAAAAACAATCGGAATTCCAAATATCTAATTGTTAGTCTTTAGTCTTATTTTTTTTATGATTTTATGCTTTAATACAGCCACTTTTTTATTTGATCTTTCATTGTACCCCAATGAATAGACTTGTACGTTGTACATATTTTGAATAGGCCTCACCATGACCACAGTGAACGCACCAGAATTCGTTCGTCATCCTAAGCTTATAGCATGGGTTGAAGAAATTGCAAACTTAACCAAACCAGCAAAAATCGAATGGTGTGACGGAAGCGAAGAAGAGTATCAACGTCTAATCGACTTGATGATCGCTAACGGCACCATGCAGAAATTAAACCAAGAAAAACATCCTGGTTCTTATCTTGCAAATTCTGACCCATCTGACGTTGCGCGTGTTGAAGATCGTACTTACATCTGCTCTCAAAATAAAGAAGATGCTGGTGCGACAAACAACTGGGAAGATCCAGCTGTTATGCGTGAAAAATTAAATGGTTTATTTGAAGGTTCAATGAAAGGCCGTACGATGTACGTTGTTCCTTTCTCTATGGGTCCTTTAGGTAGCCATATTGCTCATATCGGTATCGAGTTAACTGATTCTCCTTATGTTGCTGTTAGCATGCGCAAAATGGCACGTATGGGTAAAGCTGTTTATGATGTATTAGGTACAGACGGCGAATTTGTTCCTTGTGTACACACCGTAGGTGCTCCACTTGCTGAAGGTCAAAAAGACGTTGCATGGCCTTGTAACCCAGAGAAATATATCGTTCATTACCCAGAAACTCGTGAAATCTGGTCTTTCGGTTCTGGTTACGGCGGTAACGCATTACTTGGTAAAAAATGTTTAGCTCTTCGTATCGCTTCTGTCATGGGACGCGAACAAGGTTGGTTAGCTGAACACATGCTTATTCTTGGTGTGACTAACCCTCAAGGTGAAAAACACTACATCGCTGCTGCATTCCCATCTGCTTGTGGTAAGACAAACTTTGCAATGTTAATTCCACCAGCAGGTTATGAAGGTTGGAAAATCGAAACTGTAGGTGACGATATTGCTTGGATCAAACCAGGTGAAGACGGTCGTTTATATGCGATTAACCCTGAAGCTGGTTTCTTCGGTGTAGCACCTGGTACAAATACCAAAACTAACCCGAACTGTATGGCAACACTTCATAAAGATGTTATCTATACAAACGTAGCAGTAACTGAAGATGGTCAAGTATGGTGGGAAGGTCTTTCTAAAGAAGTTCCATCAAACTTAACGAACTGGAAAGGTCAACCTCACGTAAACGGCGAAAAAGCAGCACATCCAAATGCGCGTTTCACTGTTGCAGCTGGTCAATGTCCATCTATCGATGCTGACTGGGAAAACCCAGCAGGTGTTCCAATTTCTGCATTCATCTTCGGTGGTCGTCGTGCAGATACAGTTCCTTTAGTTTCTGAAGCTTTCGACTGGGTTGACGGTGTTTATAAAGCGGCAACTATGGGTTCTGAAACTACTGCTGCTGCTGTTGGTCAACAAGGTATCGTTCGTCGTGACCCATTCGCGATGCTTCCATTTGCTGGCTACAACATGGCTGACTACTTTGACCACTGGTTAAGCCTTGGTGCAAAAGTAAGCGAGAAAGCTGAAGCTTCTGGCAACAAATTACCGAAAATCTTCAACGTAAACTGGTTCCGTCGTGATGCTGAAGGCAACTTCGTATGGCCTGGTTTCGGTCAAAACATGCGTGTTCTTGAGTGGATCATTGACCGCTGTGAAGGCCGTGCAAACGCTGTTGAAACACCAATCGGTTTTGTTCCAACATATGAAGACTTGAACTGGAAAGGTACTGAGTTCAGTAAAGAACAATTTGACCTTATCACTACTCAAGATAAAGACCAGTGGGTTACTGAAATTGAAAGCCACACTGAGTTATTCAACAAACTTGGCGAGCGCTTACCAAAAGCATTAAAAGAACGTCAAGCAGCATTACTTGAAGCTGTAAAAACTGGCTTCTAATTGCTAAATATAAAAAAGGCCGCTTCATGCGGCCTTTTTTATTATGCGGCATCATCTTTTAATCGACGTTCAGACAAGTAAGCTTCTAACACTTTCACCTGTTTCTCATTAAACGCCAAACCTAATTTAGATCTTCGCCAGAGTATGTCTTCTGCAGTATTTGCCCACTCATATTCACATAAATATTTAACTTCACATTCAAATAAATCATGACCAAAATTTTGCCCCAATTGTTCTATACTATTTTGTTCATGAAGCATGTTCCCAACTCTTGTGCCATATGCATGTGCCCAACGTTTGGCAAGGGATTCTGAAACTCCATTTACACTTAATTGAATCTGGTTGATTAAATCATCTAATGTAATCCAGTTCTCAGCACCCGGTAATGGTTCATTGGCAGTCCACTCCTCTGCCATTTCACTAAAGAACGCAGACAAATGTTCTAAAGCGGCCTCAGCCAGTTTCCGATAAGTCGTAATCTTGCCACCAAATACCGATAACAATGGTGCCGTTTTATCTTCCGTCTGTAGTGCCAAAGTATAGTCGCGTGTAATTGCCGAAGGGTTATCAGACTCATCATCACATAAAGCACGTACACCTGAGTACTGACTTACAATATCTGCTCGCGTTAACTGCTTTTTAAAATGTGAATTGGTCACTGTCAAAAGGTAATCTATTTCTACATCGGTAATCTCTACCTTTTGTGGATCACCTGTGTATTCCTGATCTGTTGTACCAATGAGGGTATATTTTTCTAAATAAGGAATTGCAAAAACGATGCGTCGGTCTTCGTTTTGCATAATAAAAGCCTTATGACAGTCATATAGCTTTGGCACAACAATATGGCTTCCTTGGATCAATCGGACTTGATAAGGAGATCTTAAATTTAGATTTTCACTAATAATTTCTTCAACCCAAGGTCCCGCCGCATTTACAATAGCTTTCGCACGTATCTGATAAAACTCAGCTCCGCTTTGTAACTCCAGATGCCACAATTCCTGTTGTCTATAAGCCTTAACACAACGTGTACGTGTAACGACTTTTGCCCCTTTCTCTTTAGCTTGTAGTGCATTTAACACCACAAGACGCGCATCATCTACAGTACAGTCAGAATATTCAAAACCACGTGTTATCGCTGGTTTTAAAGGGCTGTCTTCTTTGAAATAAATGAGATTTGATCCTAATAATTTTTCTCGTTTTCCCAAATGATCATAAAAAAATAGACCTGCTCGAATTAGCCATGCAGGGCGTAAATGGGGTCGATGAGGCATGATAAAACGCATTGGTTTAATAATATGTGGCGCTTTAGCTAGCAATACTTCACGCTCTGCTAATGCTTCTCTGACCAGCCTGAATTCTTTATGTTCTAAATAACGTAGGCCGCCATGAATTAATTTGCTGCTAGCAGATGAGGTATGGCTGGCTAAATCATCTTTTTCACATAAAAATACCGATAATCCGCGCCCTGCTGCATCATTGGCAATACCAACACCATTAATACCGCCACCAATTACAGCAATATCATATATTTTTGAATAATCATTAGGTTGTACTTTCATTTCTCATGTTCTTTTTATTGTTGATCTTATAAAAATTAAAACATCAAATTGATGAAACAACAATCAAAAAAGTAGAATAATCAATTTTGAATAAATAAACATTGAGCCGCTAATTGATTACTCTACTTTTAATTTAACTCATTAAAGAACAAATCAATCCTCAGCCCAACTTTGACTGCGTTTCACTGCTTTCAACCAACCTTTATAAATAAACTCAGATTGTTCAGCAGACATTTTGGGTTCAAAAACTTTTTCTATGGCAGATTTATTTCTTAACTCGTGAAGATCTTGCCAAAAACCCGTTGCTAAACCTGCAAGGAAAGCTGCGCCCAAAGCAGTGGTTTCTTTCATTATTGGACGTTCTACAGGGGTTGCTAAAATATCAGACTGAAATTGCATCAAGAAGTTATTTTCCGTTACTCCACCATCAACACGGAGCGTACGAAGTTCTTCTTCTGCATCTTGCTGCATAGCATCTAAAACATCTCGAGTTTGAAAAGCAATGGACTCTAAAGTTGCACGAATAATATGTTCAATACTAGCCCCACGCGTCAGACCAAAAATTGCTCCGCGTGCTGTCGGGTCCCAATACGGTGCCCCTAATCCGGTAAAAGCTGGAACAACGTATACACCGTTACTGTCTTTTACTCGTGTTGCATAATGCTCAGAATCTTTAGCGTTCTTAATAACCTTTAATTCATCGCGTAACCACTGTACACAAGAGCCACCATTAAACACGGCACCTTCTAAAGCATAATTCACTTCTCCGTTTGCACCGCATGCAATAGTAGTCAGTAATCCATGCTCTGAACGAACAATCTTCTTACCTGTGTTCATGAGTAGAAAGCAGCCTGTACCATAGGTATTTTTAGCCTGCCCTGACTCAACACACATTTGACCAAAAAGTGCAGCCTGTTGATCACCCGCGATTCCCGCAATAGGAATACCTACTTCTTGGCCACTAATGGTATGTGTATACCCATAAACCTCAGATGAACTACGCACCTCAGGTAGCATTGCTCTAGGAATATTTAAAGCTTGTAAAAGTTTTTCATCCCATTCAAGCTTTTCGATATCAAACAGCATAGTCCGTGAAGCATTGGTAAAATCAGTGACATGGACGGCCCCATTAGTTAATTTCCAAATGAGCCAAGTATCCACCGTACCGAATAATAACTCTCCCCGCTCAGCACGCTCACGGCTGCCTTCCACGTGATCTAAAATCCATTTAATTTTTGTGGCCGAAAAATATGGATCAATCACTAAGCCTGTGGTTTTACGAATATATTCTTGCCAACCAGCTTTATGCAATTGATTACATATTTCAGTCGTCTGTCGACTTTGCCAAACAATGGCATTATAAATAGGCTTACCTGTTTTCTTATCCCAGACAATGGTGGTTTCTCGCTGGTTTGTAATCCCAATTGCCGCAACTTGCTCACTCTTGATGCCTGCTTGAGCCAAAGCCTCTACCCACACAGCGCTTTGAGTTGCCCAAATTTCCATTGGATCATGTTCAACCCAGCCCGGCTGAGGGTAAATCTGGGTAAACTCTCTTTGAGCAATACTGACAACATTTGCATCATGATCTAAAACAATTGCTCTTGAGCTTGTTGTGCCCTGATCAAAAGCAACAATATATTTCTTTGGGCAATTTGACATCTGAATGTCCCTTTCATTATCCACACACATCTAGTCCACAATGCAAAGACATTATGCCTAACTGTATTTATTTAAAATTTTCTTTGGAATATATCATTATTTTTAAGGGATATAGGTTTTCTTCGCCCAAACATTACTCATTCTTTATCGGTTTTTACTACTTGGGAAAAAATAATATTCTAAAAATCCGAGTAAGCTTATAAAAATGAACTGATCGGCTAATTTGAAATCACATAAATATTCAACTTATTCCTTTGCTTAAATAATAAACATTGTTTTACAGACATAAAAAAAATAAAGTGAAATACTCCTCTAGATAATATGTAAAAACAGAATAAATCTTCTCTTCTATAGCATTCAACCCAAGCGAAACATGGAGCGACTCATGGTTGATCAACTTTCTACCGCAACACCTCCACATTCTAATTTAGATACAAAAACTCGTCTAAAATCAATTTTGGGCGGTTCTGCTGGCAACCTTGTCGAATGGTACGACTGGTATGTATATGCCGCATTTACGCTCTATTTTGCTCATGCTTTTTTCCCAAAAGGGAGCCAAACTGCTCAACTTCTTCAAGCAGCTGCAATTTTTGCAGTAGGCTTCCTTATGCGTCCGATTGGCGCATGGATAATGGGGATTTATTCAGACCGTAAAGGACGTAAAGCTGGCCTTACGCTTTCTGTCACCTTAATGTGTGTTGGCTCTCTACTCATTGCGGTTACCCCTTCCTACGAAAGTATTGGCGTATTTGCACCATTACTTTTAGTTATTGCACGTTTAATTCAAGGCTTAAGTGTGGGTGGTGAATACGGTGCAAGTGCGACATATTTAAGTGAGATGGCTGAAAAGAACCGCCGTGGTTTTTTCTCAAGCTTCCAATATGTCACCTTAATTGCAGGACAACTTACAGCTTTATGTGTACTACTCATCTTGCAAATGGTACTCACCGAGCAGCAATTGCATGACTGGGGATGGCGTATTCCTTTTTTCATTGGTGCACTTTTAGCAATTGTAGTATTCCGTATTCGCCGTGGGCTATTAGAAACACAATCTTTTAAAAATGCTCAGACAGAGACAGATCAGCCAAAATCAGGAATGTTTGCTTTATTTAAGCATTATCCTAAAGAAGCCTTTACAGTATTGTTCTTAACTGCTGGTGGTACACTCGCTTTTTATACTTACACCACCTATCTACAAAAATATTTAGTCAATACATCTGGCTTTACCAAACCTGAAGCGACTCAAATTACCACTCTAGCCTTATTTATTTTTATGTGTTTACAGCCATTGGCGGGTGCATTATCAGATCGAATTGGGCGTAAACCACTGATGATTTTCTTCGGGGTGACAGGTGTTTTATTCACATATATTTTATTTGATGCACTGGCAAACACGCATAACTACTGGACTGCATTCTGGTTATGCTTTGGGGGCCTGATCATGGTGACTGGCTACACTTCAATTAATGCTGTCGTGAAAGCTGAACTTTTCCCAGCGCATATTCGTGCTTTGGGCGTAGCTCTCCCTTATGCAATTGCAAACACTTTATTTGGAGGAACAGCCGAATTCTTCGCATTAAGTTTTAAAGAAGCTGGTCATGAATCTTGGTATTTCATTTATGTCAGTATTATGATTTTCATTTCATTGCTGATTTACATCTTTATGAAAGACACCAAACATCATTCAAAAATCAAAGAACATTAATATTTTTATTAGAGCTAATATCATAAGCCGATGTTAGCTCTAAACTAGTGAATAACCACAAACAACGCTTCTATTTTATGAGATACTGCGTATAAGAAAATAAGGACGATACTGATGAATAAAAGTATTTTATGTTTGGCATTAAGTAGTATGTTTATTTTAACTGCTTGTCAGACTACGCCTCGACAATATAATGGTTCAACTGGCTATCAGATTGAAAACCAAACTAAAACTTCAGCGACTCTAGCTTATACTTTAGCTGGCCGTAGTAACCAGCAACTTGATGAGCGCAAATTACAACGTGCTTGTCAGAATGTGTTAGGTGCCCAGAAAGTTTATAAATTATCAATTTTAAGCATCAACGAAATTCCTAATCCAGCTAAAGATGAGCATTATGGAATTCAACTCGGTGAAACTCGCGCATCTTTTGGCTTATCAAATACGCCTAGCTTAAATAACGGTGAAGATTATGCGACACGCCAAGCACTTGAAGCACGCCCAAGTACATTGAAAGTTGTTCGTTATACTTGTTCATAACATAAAAAAGACGCTGTTCTTTTACAGCGTCTTATAAAAACTTACATTTCTAAATTCTTTTGCTTCATCCAAATCTGGCCACGTTGTCGCACTTCTTTCTTCAATTTTTTCATATTTTGGATGACTAAAATTTTTAACACGGCTATCGGCTACCCATACTTCTGGTGCAAATTTTAAAAATTCGTCTAAGAAAAAGCGGTTACATTGGTCATATAACACATCAGCAGCGAGTAAAACATCAACCTGCTCAGCTTTATATAAATCATCCAGATATTCGAGCTCTACATCATTAAGTAAAGCATTTTCACGGCAAGCATTTAGACTAACCTGATCAATATCACAGCAGATTACGCGTTTTGCTCCTGCCATTTTTGCAGCAATTGCCACTACACCAGAACCTGCTCCGAAATCTAACACCACTTTATCTTTAACATGGTGCGGCTCTGCAAGTATCCACTGAGCCATCGCCAAACCTGATGCCCAACAGAAAATCCAATACGGCGTGTCATTCCAAATACGGCGAATAACTTCGTCATCCAATCGATCAGTTGGAAAAACTGGAGGAATCAACCATAAAGAAATTGGAGTTTCTGGCAACTGTTGTGCCATTAATTCACAATGAGGAATGACTTCATGTAGGGCTTGAAGTAAATGTTCAGGGGCTTTAGACAGTTGAAAGGTGCAGCTCATAAATAAGCTCAACAATTTACAATTACTATTTGATACGCGTTAACGTCATCCGCAATTGTTCGAGGTAGGACTACATTAAACTAAAATGTTTCTGCGACTCATCTATAGCTAACCAGTAGCTGACGAGTTTTGCGAATGACAAATGGTTTTGGTTACTTTTCCCGAAAGAAAAGTAACATACGAGCTCCTAACATTTGCGTTAAACGGTAGGACGCCGTCGTGAATAAATTAAATTAACCTAAAGCTTTTTCAGCAGCTTCTACAGTTTGACGAATCAAAGTTGTAATAGTCATTGGACCAACACCACCCGGTACTGGTGTATAAGCAGAAGCAATTTCTTCAATACCTTGTAATTGAATATCGCCTACACCGCCGCCATCACGTGGGTGGAAACCAGCATCTACAACAACTGCACCCTGTTTAATCCAATCTTTTTGAATAAGTTCAGCTTTACCTACAGCACCAACAATAATGTCAGCTTGTTTCACAAGCTCAGGTAAGTTTTGTGTACGTGAATGACAAATCGTTACTGTTGCATTTGCTTGTAACAACATCATTGCCATTGGTTTACCTAAAATTGCTGAACGGCCAACCACAACCGCGTGTTTACCAGCAATTTCGATATTATTTTCTTTAAGAATTGTCATGATACCCGCAGGAGTTGCTGAACCATATGCAGCTTCACCCATTGCCATACGGCCAAAACCAAGGCAAGTTACGCCATCAACATCTTTTGCTAATGAGATCGCATCAAAACACGCACGCTCATCAATTTGTGCAGGAACTGGATGTTGTAAAAGAATACCGTGAACATCTGGATTGGCATTAAGCTTTTCGATTTCAGCTAATAATTGTTCTGTTGTGGTTTCTTGTGGTAATTCGATTTTTAATGAATCCATACCTACTCGGCGGCAGGCATTCCCTTTCATACGTACATAAGTTGCAGAAGCACCATCATCCCCAACCAAAATAGTCGCTAAAATTGGGGTACGACCTGTTTTCGCTTTTAAAGCTTCAACACGTACCAACAAATTTTCTTCAATTTGCTTTGCTAATGCACGACCGTCTAAAACCAATGCCACAGCACATCTCCAAGGTAGACATGAATTTAATGTGCCAATAATACATGATAATTTCGACAATTTTATTCTAGATGTTGTTTTTATGTGCATCTTCGCTCAAAACAGTATTGTTTTTTTTGTAAAGGTTGCTAATATGTGCATCACCAAATGTAGGCGGGGTGGCAGAGTGGTCATGCAGCGGACTGCAACTCCGTGGACGCCGGTTCGATTCCGACCTCCGCCTCCAAATTTGGTAAAGCCCGGGTGGTGAAATAGGTAGACACAGGGGATTTAAAATCCCCCGCCCTCAAAGCGTGCCGGTTCGAGTCCGGCCCCGGGCACCATCTTCAAGTACTGAATATGGTGTCATAAAGAATCCAGCGTAAGCTGGTTTTTTTATGCCTAAAAAAAGGGTTACCTCAGCAACCCTCTACTTTTCTATAGTTTCAAGCAGTCTTTTGATCTTGCTTTAACAGCATCAAATTTAGATCCAATACAATATCGTTTTGTCGGCTTGAATCTATCTGATATTCGGGATTTTTAATTGAATCTACAAATCTCCACTCAGAATGAACTTGTGCCTGATCTAGAGTAACCAACAAGTATCCTCGTTGATTTAAATTACAGTAGGCTAATTCATCAATTAATGTAGTAAAAGCAAATTCAAACTGTTGCAGTTGAGCCAGTGGAATACTTAAATATTTTTCTAAACCTGGAGACGATACAGAACTAGTTGCCAATTCAACTCCAATATACTTTCCTTTCTGGCTATATAAATAAGATGCCCATGCGTTATGAGTATCCCCCGCTAACACAATGATCTTTTTATTAAACTCTGCCAATTTGTCATATACAAACTCTCTCTCAGCATAGTAACCATCCCAAGCATCTAAATTGTATGGTGCCACCGTCATAATTCTTGCTTTTTCTTGGGCTGTTAATGTTGGATCATTTTGTTGCAAACGAAGTTTTAAAGTAACCAACTCGGTGATTTGTGTATTCATTTTAGCAAGTGTTTCAGGCGAAGTTCCCCCTGAAGTAATTTGCCCTAAAGATGCCAATAGCTCAGCTGGAATCCACATTTTACTCATTAATACTTGCTGCCCTACTACATTCCATGTAGCTGTAGATTGTTTTAATTTATCGACTAACCAATCTCTTTGCGTATAACCCATTAAAGTACGCGCTGGATTAGTTAAATCTGCCTGAAATTTGGCAATATCCAAACCAGAGGCTGTCATATAGTCTTTGTATTCAAGCTGCTTATCACGCGCAATAATACGCGTATCTAGCATGGTTAATTGGACAAGTGAACCAAAGTTAAACTGACGATAAATATTTAAATGGTCAGAACTAGAGACTGGGCGAATTGGCATCCATTCAAAATAAGCTTGTAGAGCAGCTAATTTTCTATCTAAAAAAGATCCTTCATCACTTTGATGATTTTCCGCACCATCACGCCAAGCATCATTCGCTAGTTCGTGATCATCCCAAATTACAATAAAAGGATGGCGCTGATGAGCAGCTTGCAAATCTTTATCCTGACGATAAAGTGCATAACGTTTGCGATAATCCTCTAATTTAATAATTTCTTTATTATTATCAGCGGGTAGCGTACGCCCAAGTTTTACTGCATCTTCCGCCGCATAACCATCTGCACCATATTCATAGATATAGTCCCCCAAATGGATAATGACATCGACATTCTGTTTAGCCATTTCCCGATAGACATAAAAGTAACCCGCAGGATAGTTAGAACAAGAACATACTGCAAAGCTCACTTTATTGGTGGATGTTGGTAATGTTTTCGTCTGCCCCACTGGTGAGACTTTATTACCAAATTTAAAACGATAATAGTACACCGTATCTGCTTGTAACCCAGCTGCATCAACTTTCACTGTAAAGTCATCAGTCTTCGTTGTTTCAACCATTCCCGTCTTTAAATTTTGTTTAAACTGATTATCGGTTGAAATTTCCCATACAACTTTTAAGCGCACCCCAGAGTCTGTCGGTGTTACTCGTGTCCACAAAATAACTTTATCTTGTAGTGGGTCCCCGCTTGCGACACCATGAAGAAAATCTGCTTGTATTTCTGGACTTTCATCATCTGAGCCATCGTTACAACCTGTAAAAGCAATAGGTATAGATAAAGCCCCAAAACCGAATAAACTTTTTTGAATTAATTCTCGGCGTGAAATTTTCTCTGACATAAAATTCTCTAAGTTTTAAGCAATGAGTGCCTTAAACTTAAGTACATAACATGAACAGCTGATCTCAGTTTGATGAACAAATCATGACAAAAATTGGTTAATTTATATAAATACCGATAAGAACTGATTGAAAATAAAGCAAACTCTCCGATTTTCTCTTGCCAATCGCGCACTTGTCCTCTATTATTGCGCACATGCCCGGGTGGTGAAATAGGTAGACACAGGGGATTTAAAATCCCCCGCCCTCAAAGCGTGCCGGTTCGAGTCCGGCCCCGGGCACCATTTTCATCTATTGAATTTGGTGCTACAAAGAATCCAGCGTAAGCTGGTTTTTTTATGCCTAATGAAAATGATCCCATGATAAGAATATTAATATTTATATCCTCTCTACTCTTTATATCCTCTGCAAATGCTGAAGATATTTTTAACGGCACTATCTTATTTAAAAATAAATATTGGCATTTTATACGCTGTTCTATCACTCAAGATGACTATTTAATTGAAGCTTCTCAAGATGTGATTACTCAATTAAAAGCATTACAGCAGAAAGAGAAAAAATATTGGGTAAGCTTATTAGCAAATGTCAAAGTACAGCAGAATGGAAATTTAATATTGGAAGTTGAGAAAATAGATGAAGTTCATTTAGGGTCATCATGTCATTTATTAGATGCACTTGAAAGCTTTGAAAATCGAGAGTAATTACCACTCTCGATTCATAACCAGCTCTTCCATTTCAAGATCTAAAAATCCTGCATCTTGCACCACCATCATCATTGCCTCCGCAATATAATCAGCAGCACTATCATCAAGCGATGAATCTAGATCTTCAAACTGCGGTTTCATTTCATTAATTTCACTTACAGTCTGATGAGCATATCGATAAACATCTTGATCAGCTAAAGCAGGCTTTTGAACTTTTTTAGCAAATTGTTCAATAAGCTGCTTAAGTTCAGCGACCAAAATATCTGGATAATATTCATCATCAAACATCGGGAGAAGTAGGTCTTCGAACATACAAAAGATTACACAACAGCAAAAACTTGCCGCTTATAACATATTTTCACAAAAATCACGAGATTTTTACCCGACTCACTCATCCACTTTATTTAGGACACCCATACCCTAGTCTATTTATACAAGGGAATTTCAAGCTTGTTGCATAGCTTGCCAAACCGAGATAGCGTCATGCATTGCTTTTACATCATGTGCTCTGACAATGGATGCTCCTTGTTGAATACTAAGCAAATGCCCAGTAACACTTCCGACAGCACGTTGATCAGCGGCAGCACCTTTTAAAGCTTCTCCGATAAACCGTTTACGAGAAAGACCAGATAAAATTGGATAGCCCAATTCATTAAGTTTCCAAAATTCTTTTAATAGTTTTAAATTTTGCTGAGCATTTTTTGCAAAACCAAATCCAGGGTCAACAATAATGTTGTGCTTTTTTACCCCAACAGCCAAAGCCTCATCAATACGTTGTTGCAATTCTTGCATTACATCTAATGTTACATCAGCGTATTGATCCAACTGATTCATTGTAGTTGGCTCACCACGCATATGCATAATCACCACAGGGATATCTAGCTCTACAGCGGTTTTTAAAGCATTAGGACGTGTTAAGGCGCGAACATCATTCCAGATATGTGCCCCTGCTGCTTTTGCTGCGCGAATAACTTCTGGCTGGCTCGTGTCGATCGATAAAATAATATTATGACGAGATAAAGCTTCCACAACAGGTACCACACGGCGCACTTCTTCTTCTACTGCAACTTCTGAAGCACCAGGTCTTGTAGATTCTCCTCCAATATCAATAATAGTCGCACCTTGCTCAATCATATTAAGTGCATGATCAACCGCTTGGTCTAATTGGTTATGTTTGCCACCATCACTGAAAGAATCAGGGGTAACATTTAAGATACCCATGACATGAGGCTGAGATAAATCTAATTGAAGCTGTCCACACTGTAAAATCTGCTTAGGTAAAGAAATTAACTGCATAAAAAGCTCCGGTTCAAAATCAACGGCTATTTTAACAAGTATGCTTTACATGCTGTCGATTTCTTTCAGCTTTATCGAAATTTAAGACAAATAAAAAAGCCACATGATTGTGGCTTTTTTATTAATCAACTTAATTCATTGCTGGTAATGGCGGTGGAGTAGATGGACCATCTTTTGGTGGTTCAAACGCAGATACCGGATTTTCAGCAATATAAACTTTAGGTGGTTGAGGCTCACGACCTTCCATGATGTCACGGATTTGATCACGATCAATGGTTTCCCATTCCATCAACGCTTTAACCATTGCATGTGCGATATCTTTATTATTTTCCAAGATATCACGAGCAACTTTATACTGTTCATCTAAAATACGGCGTACTTCCTGATCAACTTGCTGTTGAGTAGCTTCAGAAATTGTACGGCTACCTACATTACCGAAGAATCCATTTTGGTTTTCATCTTCGTAAACCATAACACCCATTTTATCAGACATACCGTACTTCGTTACCATCGCACGAGCCATTTTTGTAGCACGTTCGAAGTCATTTGAAGCACCAGTCGATTGTTGCTGAATAAAAACTTCTTCAGCAATACGTCCACCAAACAAAATTGCAATTTCATTCAACATTTTGTCTTTATAGTGGCTAATCTGATCTTGTTCAGGTAACTGCCAAGTTACACCTAAAGCCCAACCACGCGGCATAATTGTTACCTTATGCACAGGGTCAGTACCCGGTAAAATCTCAGCAACAATTGCATGTCCAGCTTCATGGTATGCAGTTGCACGACGCTCTTCTTCACGTAAAACCATTGATTTACGTTCAGGACCCATATAGATCTTGTCTTTTGCATCTTCAAAGTCATGCATATCGACAGTGTTCTTATTACGGCGAGCAGCAAACAAAGCAGCTTCATTTACAAGGTTTGCCAGCTGAGCACCAGAGAAACCAGGGGTACCACGAGATAAAACTTTAACATCTACACCAGTAACTGAAGGCAATTTTTTCAAATGCACATTCAGGATTTGTTCACGACCACGAATGTCAGGTAAACCAACCATAACTTGACGGTCGAAACGCCCTGGACGTAATAATGCTTTATCCAATACGTCAACACGGTTAGTCGCAGCAATAACGATTACGCCTTCATTACCTTCAAAACCATCCATCTCTACGAGCATTTGGTTTAAGGTTTGCTCACGCTCATCATGTCCACCACCTGTACCCGAACCACGGTGACGGCCTACTGCATCAATCTCATCAATAAAGATGATACATGGTGCATGACGTTTTGCTTGTTCAAACATGTCACGGACACGGGACGCACCCACACCCACAAACATTTCAACAAAGTCAGAACCAGAAATGCTAAAGAATGGAACTTTTGCTTCACCAGCAATTGCTTTGGCTAATAACGTTTTACCAGTACCTGGAGGACCAACCATAAGTACGCCACGTGGAATCGTAGCGCCCAAGCGTTTGAATTTTGCAGGATCTTTTAAGAAATCTACAATTTCCACAACTTCTTGTTTCGCTTCATCACAACCAGCAACGTCAGCAAAAGTCACTTTGATTTGGTCTTCTGAAAGCATTTTCGCTTTCGATTTACCAAAACTCATCGGACCATTTTTACCGCCTGCACCACCACCCATGTTACGCATAAAGAACATGAATAACAGAATGATTAACAGTACAGGGAAACTAGCAATGAGAAGTTGCATCAAAATGCCTTGACGTTGTGGTGCTGTGCCCTCTACAACAACATTTTGCTTGTTTAAGCTTGGCATAAGTTCAGTGTCTTCAACTTGCGGACGAACAGTTTCAAACTGAGATCCGTTAGTTTTTTCACCACTAATATTTAAACCGTCAATCGTGACTTGCTTAATTTGGCCAGCATTCACCGCTGCAACAAAATCTGAATATTTCATTGCAGTAGGCTTATTGCGGTCACTGATATTACTGAAAATTAAAATCAGAACACCCAGTATTATTAGCCACAATACGGCATTCTTGAAGTAATCGCTCAAAGCTTTATTCCCATATCGATCTAATTTGATCATGCCCAATCTTGGCCGATCGTCTTAAAAACAGCAATTGTCTTGCTTGCGGATAACCTAAAAGATACAAAATGCACAATTTTTAGGAGCTTGGCAAGTAAACTTTATTGCAATGCTTTCTTACGCCCTTGTCCAACCAAAAAAACTTCTTTAGATCGTGCCCGAGAAGCTGCTGGTTTTGCTGTTTTTAACACATCAAAACTATCAACGACTTGTTTACGAAACTCATCAAATCCTGCGCCTTGGAACACTTTAACAACAAACTGTCCATTTGGACCCAAGACTTTCTGAGCAAAGTCTAAAGCAAGTTCACACAAGTAAATCTGTCGAGGTTGATCAACAGCCCTATTACCTGATGTATTGGGGGCCATATCAGAAATTACAATGTCTACTTGTCTTCCGTTTAAAATATTTAACAATTTTTCAAATACAGCTTCTTCTCTGAAGTCGCCTTGTAAGAAAGTGACATCCGGCAAAGCATCCATAGGTAAAATATCGGAAGCAATAACTAAACCCTTGCTACCAACAAGTTTCCCAGCAATTTGCGACCAACTCCCAGGAGCTGCTCCCAAATCAACCACTGTCATGCCTGGCTTGATCAACTTATATTTTTCTTGAATTTCAAGAAGTTTATAGGCTGCTCGTGCACGATATCCTTCCTTTTGTGCTTTTTTTACAAAAGGATCGTCTAGATGTTCCCTCATCCACGCACGACTACTTTTAGACAATTTTTGGTTTGTGATGCGTGTTGCCATAACTCACTAAATATCAAAAAAACTTCTGATTGCTCATTGTACGTGAAAATTACTCTCATTACAGTACGGATGTAACGTAATCTCAATAACTTTTACAGTTTTTTTCCAATAATGTTGATCGATTATTTATACAGTTTTTCGTACATTTGATTTTAAGTTTTTTGCTATACTAAGTCGTTTTTAAAATCAGGTATTTTTAATGGCCGCTTTATCTATTCATGAACGTAAACGTTTACGTCAAATTGGTCACGTGCTTAATCCGGTTGTCATGATTGGTGGACAAGGCTTAACAGATGCTGTAATCGAAGAAACGCTTCGTGCTTTAAATGATCATGAACTCATCAAAGTAAAAATTGCTGGTGAAGACCGTGAAGCTCGCGCAGCTGTAATTGATGCAATTGTAGAAGCAACTGGTGCTGAAGCTGTGCAGAAAATTGGTAAAATCGTTTTACTCTACAAAAAAGCAGCTAAGCAAAACCAACACTTATCTAACCTCGTTCGTCACGCTCACTTAGCAAACTAACTTATTGACTACTTATGGCAAGTTACGAACTTTCAGCTTTTGATCGTTTTCATGCTGTTTCTGTTGTTGGCGCAATTGAACAGCAAGCCCCGCATACATTAAATGTGGGTTTTTGGATTCGTGATCCAAACCAACTTATTATCTGGCCCCAAGAAGTCGCGGCTCATCCTCGTCAAGATTTTTTGTGGGAAGAGACTTGTTTTGAAATTTTTATCGGCGTGCATGATGAAGATTTCTACCGGGAAATTAACCTTTCCCCTTCTCAAGCATGGCAGGCCTACCAGTTTGAAGAATATCGATATCCGGAAAGCATGCCTCCCCTCGTTGCTTACGATATCGAACTAAATCATCTCAAGCGTACCCATTATGGTTTAAATGTAAGTCTTGATTTAGGTCAGTTTATGCAACAGCACCGTTTGAAATGGGCAAACCTTTATTTAGGTTTAACTGCTGTTTTAAAAACAAAAGATGGTATGCAGTACTATGCAATGCAGCATAGTGGCAAAAATGCTGATTTTCACAATAAACGTGATTGGCTGCATCAGTTTTAAAAAAATAAAAAAGCGAGAAATTAATTCTCGCTTTTTTATTGAATTTTATTCTTCAATTCTTAGTGATCTCTTGCTTTGTTCCAAGCCTCAACCGCATTATTTTTTGTGCGCTTTAAACTCTCACTTAAAGAATCTTTATGTTTTAAAGAAATTTGACTAATGTCACCCTTAAGTTCTTTAGTCACTTTCGTTAAATCTTCAATTAATGCATTAATTTCAGCTTTTAATGTATTTTTCAGTTCATTTAGTCCTTCTTGAGAAGTATTGAACTGAGCTTTAATCACATCAAGACGTTGTAAAATATCTTGTTTAATCTGAGCAAATTGGTTTTGAATATTCTGATTCAATTCTTGAGTTTCAGCCTCAATTTTTTCTTCAGTCTCGGTAATTACAGCTTTAACTTGTTCTTCAGTTTCTGCAATAGCTTCTTTAACTTGCGAAGTTGCTTCATGAGCGACTTCTTTCACCTGTTCTGTTTTTTCAGCTACAACTTCTTTTACCTGTGTTGCTTTTGTACTCACTGCTTTTTTAGCTCGAGTTGTTGTTTTCGCTACAGCTTCTTTTGCTTCAGTTACTTCGGCTTTAACCGTCTCTGCTACAGACGAAGCATTCTCAGCTATATCTTTTGAAACTTGATTATTGCTCATGCTATTTCCTCATATTGTTTATTTTTTAGCTAGTATTACAATAAGTGGAATTGGCTTATTTCAGGCACCAGATTGTTAGACAATTTGCTAAAAGTATCAATTTCAGACAAGCGGATGAGTTTTTTTGCAAAAAGCAAGCAAGGAATTATATTTTTTAATCGAAAATAAATAGACTTTTTAGGGTTCCATGCGTATAATGCGCTGTTAAGTTACAAGCGGGCAGACCGATAGGGAGGGGCATGTTTTTTTAGAACATTGCCTAACTTTTTTAGGTCTACTCGCTTTTTTACAGCCGAAATTCAGGAGCTTTGGTTTGAGCCCCCCCGCCATTTTAGCCCTCGCAGATGGAACGATCTTTAAAGGAACGTCAATCGGCGCAACGGGAAGTACGACTGGAGAAGTCGTTTTTAACACAGCCATGACAGGCTATCAAGAAATTTTGACTGACCCAAGTTATGCACAACAAATTGTGACATTAACTTACCCTCATATTGGTAACACTGGTTGCAACGAAGAAGACGTTGAATCTGGTCGTATCCATAAAGTATGGGCGAATGGTTTAATTATTCGTGACCTTCCACTATTACACAGCAACTTCCGTTCTGAGCAATCATTAAGTGAATATCTGCAAGCACACAATGTTGTCGCAATTGCTGATATTGACACACGTAAACTTACTCGTATTTTACGTGATAAAGGTGCACAAAATGGTTGCATCCTTGCCGGCGAAAATATTACTGAAGAAGAAGCGATTGCTAAAGCTCGCGCTTTTGGTGGTTTAAATGGTTTAGACCTTGCAAAAGAGTGCTGTGATCCAACAGGCTTTGAATGGTCTGAAGGTTCATGGGCATTAGGTAAAGGCTTTACTCAACCTGAGTTAAAATACCACGTGGTTGCATACGATTATGGTGTCAAAACCAACATCTTGCGTATGCTTGCAGACCGCGGTTGCAAACTCACTGTTGTTCCTGCTGAAACTCCGGCTGAAAAAGTATTAGCACTTAATCCAGATGGCGTATTCCTTTCAAACGGCCCTGGCGACCCAGCTGCTTGTGATTACGCTATCGAAGCTGTAAAAACTATTGTTGAAACCACAACATTACCTGTATTTGGTATCTGTTTAGGACACCAAATCTTGGCACTCGCTTCTGGTGCAAAAACTGTAAAAATGAATCATGGTCACCACGGTGCGAACCACCCTGTACAAAATCTTGAAGATGGTACAGTGATGATCACCTCTCAAAACCATGGTTTTGCTGTAGATGCAGAGACATTACCGGCTAACTTAAAAGCAACGCATAAATCATTGTTCGATGGCACCTTACAAGGTATCCATCGTACTGACAAACCAGCTTTCAGCTTCCAAGGTCACCCTGAAGCAAGCCCGGGTCCACATGATTGTGCACCATTGTTCGATCATTTCATCGAACTTATCGAAGCATCTAAACAGTAATTAAGGAGCGAATAATGCCTAAACGTACGGATATTAAAAGCATCTTAATTATTGGTGCTGGTCCAATTGTTATCGGTCAGGCTTGTGAGTTTGACTACTCTGGTGCTCAAGCATGTAAAGCGCTTCGTGAAGAAGGTTACCGTGTTATTTTGGTTAACTCTAACCCAGCGACCATTATGACTGACCCTTCAATGGCTGATGCAACTTACATTGAGCCAATTACTTGGCAAACTGTTGCTCAAATCATTGAAAAAGAACGTCCAGATGCGGTCCTTCCAACTATGGGCGGACAAACTGCACTGAACTGTGCGCTTGCACTTGATGAAAATGGCGTATTAGCGAAATACAACGTAGAACTTATTGGTGCAACGAAAGAAGCGATTGAAAAAGCCGAAGACCGTAAACTCTTCGACATCGCTATGCGCAAAATCGGTTTAGAGTGTCCAAAAGCTGCTATTGCTGAAACCATGGAAGAAGCATTGGAAATCCAATCTCGCTTTGGTTTCCCAGTAATTATCCGTCCATCATTTACAATGGGTGGTTCAGGCGGTGGTATTGCATATAACCGTGAAGAATTCCTTGAAATTTGTGAACGCGGTTTCGACCTCTCTCCTACTCACCAGTTATTGATTGATGAATCTTTAATTGGCTGGAAAGAATACGAAATGGAAGTTGTTCGTGACAAAAACGACAACTGTATTATCGTATGTGCGATCGAAAACTTTGACCCAATGGGTGTTCACACAGGTGACTCAATCACTGTAGCACCAGCTCAAACATTAACTGACAAAGAATACCAATTGATGCGTAATGCTTCAGTTGCGGTTCTTCGTGAAATTGGTGTTGAGACAGGTGGTTCTAACGTTCAGTTCGGTATTAACCCGAAAGACGGCCGTATGGTTGTGATCGAGATGAACCCTCGTGTATCTCGTTCGTCTGCTCTTGCTTCTAAAGCAACTGGTTTCCCGATTGCAAAAATTGCTGCGAAACTAGCTGTTGGTTATACCCTTGATGAATTGAAGAATGACATCACTGGCGGTGTAACTCCTGCGAGCTTTGAACCATCAATCGACTATGTTGTAACGAAGATTCCTCGTTTTAACTTCGAGAAATTCCCACAAGCAGAACCAGTTCTTACCACTCAGATGAAATCTGTTGGTGAAGTCATGGCAATTGGCCGTAACTTCCAAGAATCTGTACAAAAAGCATTACGTGGTCTTGAAGTTGGCGTAAGCGGTTTCGATGAAAAAATCGAAGCTGGTGCAACAAACGTAAAAGAAACCATTTTAAAAGAGCTTAAAGTTCCGGGTCCTGAGCGTATTTGGTACGTAGCAGATGCATTCCGTCATGGTTTCTCTTTAGATGACGTATTTGAAGCAACTAAGATTGACCGTTGGTTCTTGATCCAAATTCAAGATATCGTTAAGACAGAAGCTCAAGTAAAAACTTTAGGTTTTGGTGATCTAACTGCTGAAAATATCCGTTCATTCAAACGTAAAGGTTTATCTGACCTTCGTATTGCGAACCTTATGGGTATTTCTCAAAAGCAATTCCGTAAGCAACGTTGGAACTTGGGTGTTTATCCAGTTTACAAACGTGTTGATACATGTGCTGCAGAGTTTGAATCTGGTACAGCATATATGTATTCAACTTACGATGAAGAGTGTGAAGCAAATCCATCAAATCGTGACAAGATCATGGTTATTGGTGGTGGTCCGAACCGTATTGGTCAAGGTATCGAATTTGACTACTGCTGTGTACACGCTGCTTTAGCAATGCGTGAAGACGGTTACGAAACAATCATGGTGAACTGTAACCCTGAAACTGTTTCTACCGACTATGACACATCTGATCGTTTATACTTCGAACCTGTAACACTTGAAGATGTTCTTGAAATCGTACGTACTGAGAAGCCAAAAGGCGTAATCGTACAATACGGTGGTCAGACTCCACTTAAATTAGCACGTGCTTTAGAAGAAGCTGGTACTCCTATTATCGGTACTTCTCCAGATGCAATTGACCGCGCAGAAGACCGTGAACGTTTCCAACAAATGATTCAACGTTTACAGCTTCGCCAACCAAACAACAGCATCGTAAAATCTGCTGAAGAAGGTATCTCTGAAGCTGCTAAAGTTGGTTATCCGTTAGTTGTTCGTCCATCTTATGTATTAGGTGGCCGTGCAATGGAAATCGTATATAACGAAGATGAACTTAAACGTTACCTTCGTGAAGCAGTACAGGCTTCTAATGAAGCGCCTGTTCTTCTTGATCACTTCCTTGATGATGCAACTGAAGTTGACGTTGACTGCGTATCTGACGGTAAAGATGTCGTAATCGGCGGTATCATGCAGCATATCGAACAGGCTGGTATTCACTCTGGTGACTCTGCATGTTCTATTCCTCCTTACTCTCTTTCTAAAGAAGTACAAGATGAAATGCGTCGTCAAACAGTTGCTATGGCGAAAGAACTTGGTGTAGTTGGTTTGATGAACGTTCAGTTCGCAGTTAAAGGCGATGATATTTACGTTCTTGAAGTAAACCCACGTGCATCACGTACTGTTCCGTTCGTATCAAAATGTATTGGTGAATCTTTAGCAAAAGTAGCTGCTCGTTGTATGGCGGGTCAATCTCTTGAATCTCAAGGCTTTACTAAAGAAATCATTCCAACTCACTTTGCTGTGAAGGAAGCTGTTTTCCCATTTGCTAAGTTCCAAGGCGTAGACCCAATGCTTGGGCCTGAGATGAAATCTACAGGTGAAGTAATGGGCGTTGGTAAGACATTTGGCGAAGCGTTCTATAAAGCCGTTTTAGGTTCGAATGATCGCTTACCTGGTCTACCAACTGAAGGCGAAGAAAAGATTGCTTTCTTATCTGTTCGTGAATCTGATAAGAAATATATTGCTGATATCGCTAAAAAGTTCGTAGCTTATGGCTTCAAACTGGTAGCAACAGGTGGAACGTATAAAGTACTTAAAGAAGCAGGTTTAGAATGTGAATCTGTAAATAAAGTAACTGAAGGACGTCCACATATTGTTGACCGCTTGAAAAATGGTGAAATACACCTTATTGTCAACACTACTGAAGGCAAACAAGCTCAATATGATTCTGCAATGATTCGTCGTGCTGCCCTCCAAGGCAAAGTTTATTACACAACGACTATCAATGGTGCAGAAGCAGTTTGCCAAGCCTTTGCTGTGAAATTGCCAATGGATGTATACCGCTTGCAAGATTTAACTGTAGGTTAATTTTTTTCCGATAAGTCCCGCCACCTTATCGGTGGCGGGATTTTTTCATTTTTTTAACTGTGTTTTCTCAACTTAAGAGGGACCGAAATGCAACGTTATCCAATGACCCCTGAAGGTAAAATCGCCTTAGAGAAAGAATTACAACATCTGAAATCTGTTGAACGTCCACGTATTACTCAAGCGATTGCTGAAGCACGTGAACATGGGGACTTAAAAGAAAACGCAGAATATCATGCTGCTCGTGAACAGCAAGGTTTCTGTGAAGGCCGTATCCAAGATATCGAAGGGAAATTGGGTGCTGCACAAGTCATCGATGTTAAAGACTTAGAACAAAACGGTCGTGTTGTATTCGGTGTTACGGTAACGATTGAAAACCTTGATACTGAAGAACGTAAGACTTATAAGATTGTTGGTGATGATGAGGCTGATTTTAAAATCAATAAAATTTCAGTAAATTCACCAATTGCACGTGGCCTTTTGGGTAAAAATGAAGGTGATGAAGTAAAAATTACCACTCCTCAAGGCGAAGTTGAATACGAAGTTGTAAGTGTAGAATATCTTTAATTTTTAATTAGATATACTTAGGCTATAAGACCCCTCAATTGAGGGGTTTTTACATTTAAGACAAATAGTAAAAAATTCACTATGCGTCTTTTAAAAAACCTGATGCAAAGATTTGAAAAGCATTTAATGCTTCAGGAAGTACCTGTTCAGGATATTCACTAGAAGCCACCCATAAGGCTGCATTCATGGCAGCACCATTTAAAAGCACTGCTGCTGCTTCTGGATCTACAATTTTAATTCGTTCCTCTATCAAAAGCTGTTCAACGCACTCACGAGTAGACTGCAAACATCTATTTTGACTTGGCCAATGCGCCGGATCACCCAACACTGCAGGGCCATCACGTAGCACAATACGCTGAAATTCAGGCTTCAAAGCATTTTGAATATAAGTCTGCCCTTCAACTAGTAATCCTTCCCAAAGATCATCAAGCTGCTCTCGATGCTGCTGAGCATATTCGGCCATCTGTGAATCAATTTGTTCTACAACTGCTGCAAATAAACCACGCTTATCGCCAAAATGATGATAAAGCGCCCCACGAGTCAATCCTGCCTCGGCCGTGAGTTTATCCATTGAAGTATCGGTATAGCCATATTCCGCAAATGCATGACGTGCTACTTCAATTAGTTTTTTGCGGGTTTCCGCCATTTTTCTTTCACGAACAGACATATATTTCACCAGCTAATCATCACAAAAAATATTAATTGACATACGCCTCGTATGTCAATTAAGTTTACATACGAGGCGTATGTGAAAATTAACCGACATTTATTGATTAGAAGTTAAATACTGAAGGAGAACAAACCTGATGAGAACTGCAATATTTCCCCAAAATCGTCATGCCTTATATGAACAGCATGGCTATTCAGCCGCAATTCAATCGAAAGATTTACTCTTTGTTTCAGGGCAGGTTGGTAGCCTTGAAGATGGCTCGCCTGTACCTGATTTTGAAAAACAGGTAACACAAGCTTTTAAAAACTTAGAAGAGACATTGAAAGCAGCAGGTTGCACTTTCGATGATATTATTGATGTCACTACCTTTCATACGGATCCCGAACGGCAGTTTGAAAGTATTATGAAGGTTAAAAATCAAATCTTTACACAAAAGCCTTATCCCAACTGGACAGCTGTTGGCGTAACTTGGTTAGCGGGTTTTGATTTTGAAATTAAAGTCATTGCACGTATTCCTCATAAGTAATGAAGACAAATTAGTACGTGCTTTAGTATTCGATTCATTAGCTGAACTGAGATTATTGGTTCAGCTTGAATCGCAATTCGGTATAATGACTTATTCCCTTTTTTATATCTTCCTTATGGCTGAAAAGTTAATTAGCTCCCCTGTCCGCCATTGGTGCGAATTTGAATTTATTTCCAAAACTGTAAAAAATCCGAATATCCATATTAAAGGTAATTATTCTTACTACTCAGCCTACTGGGATCAAGGTTTTGAACGCTGTGTCGTACGCTATTTACACGACAAACCATCTACTCCCGATAAACCAATCGATCAGCTTTATATTGGTAATTTTGTATGTTTTGGCGCTGAGTGTGTGATTATGATGGGTGGTAATCAGCTTCATAGACCAGACTGGATTTCGACTTTCCCTTTTGATACCCGCAGTTTTTTAACAGTTGGCGACACCATCATTGCAGATGGTTGTTGGATTGGAAGCCGTGCCATGATTATGCAAGGTGTAAAAATTGGTGAAGGTGCTGTTATTGCAACTGGAGCCATCGTAACAAAAGATGTCCCACCCTATGCAATTGTAGGTGGAGTTCCGGCAAAAGTTATTAAATACCGTTTTCCTCAAGAACAAATCGACAAACTACTTGCTTTAAAACTTTATGATTTAGATGAAAAACAAGTTTTAAAAATGCGTGAATATTTGCAAACTGATGATATTGATGCTTTAACAATCCATATTGAAAATTTAAGAGATAAGTAAAATATATTCTCAAGTTTTTCTTGTTTAAAAATCACAAATGATTACGTGGCCGAATTTAAATCGTAAGAAAAGAAGTATAAAGTATTGAATAAATAAGCATCATTACAATAAGGAACATTCTCATGTTATACCAACATATTCTTGTACCAATTGACGGTTCTGAAACATCTATGGTCGCTATGAAAGAAGCGATCAAACTTGGCAAAGCATTAAATAGTAAAATTACTATCGTACAGGTCATGGCACTTGATCCAATTATTGCAGATCTTTATGTAAAGACTGGTCAAACTAATGAACTAATTGAGCGGACTAGAACATACTTACTTGATATTTTAGAACAAGCCAAACAACAGTTTTTACAAGAAGGTCTTAGCGTAGAAACCAAATTACTTGAAGGTTTCGTTGTGCATGAAGAAATTATTCAAGCTGCACAAGAGCTTAATGCTGACTTGATTATAATGGGCTCTCATGGCCGTACAGGCGTACGAAAACTTGTATTAGGAAGTGTTGCACAAAAAGTTTTAGGTGAAAGCCATATTCCTGTTTTAATTGTTCGCTAAAAAATGCCTGTCTGGCTCAATTCGGCCAGATAGGCGCCTATTTTTTAAAAGGAATAACGTCTTCTCTTGATTGCTCAACTGTTATTGTTTTTTTACTTTTAAAAGCATCCCAAGAATAATTTTTATAATTTAACTGCCATAAATAGTAAGATTGACCGATATCTTTAAACCTAATATTTAATGTCATCCATGTTTCATCATGGCAATGCGGTGACTTCTTATACTCTTGTTCTGAAAAACATGCTCGAATCATTTTACTTGAAGAAAAATTAATATCTTTTAAGGCAACTTGATACTGCCCTTTAGACTTAAGCTCAATAAAATCAGCGTTTTCCTCAAAACGCCCTCCTCCAGAATAACCAGTAAACCATGTGTTTAGCACTGCTATTGCATGCTCATTTTTATTGAGTGGATATAGTGCTGGAAAGATTTTGAGTCCATTAGGGCCTAAATCATCAGAATGTGGCTCTTTATTACTATGTTCATAATTTTTAAAATTCCACTGATTCAGCACTGTATATTGATTATTTTGCTTTTTAACTTCAGCAAGTTGTGGAGTTTCATCTATTAAATAATAAATCTGATCTTGTGTGTTTTTTACTTTCCATAGCTTAGCTTCATCGCTACATTTATGACTTAACTGCTGACAAATCGAATGTATATCTTGTGATGAGACTTTCACATTTATAAAAGGTTGAGCTGAAATAGCCTGCTCTGCAAAACTCGATTGCACTGTTAAACCTAGTAATAATATGGCTAGACTCTGCCATTTATAATTCTGCATTTGTATTTGTTCTCTATTAATAATTTTAAGGTTGCCATGCGAATTGCTTTAAGTTCACTTTGCCATTCAACAAATAGACTCCTTCAGCTTCAAGCTTTAACTGCTGAACATTTTCACCTTTTTCATTAAACTTACTTAGGCTAATTTTACCTTGTGAGTTAATAACACGGTACCAAGGAACTTGATGATCTGCATCAAGATGCTTAAGAACATAACCTACTAATCTGGCGTGTTTAGGTAACCCTGCCATACGTGCTATTTGTCCGTAAGTTGCTACTTTTCCATATGGAATTAGAGCAATGACTTCTAAAATCTGTCGATGTAGTTCATACTGAGTTGTCAAAATGGAATCCATAAAAATTGACATCGTTCATATCATATAAAAATTTACTTTAAATCTCTTTAAAAGAATATGCAGAGACATTGCGATGAATATGAAAAAAACCTTATTGATGATTACAGGGACACTTCTGTGTGTTTCTTGTACGACCCGCCCTCCTCTACAAACGCCAGATTTATCAGAGGAACCTGCCAATAATAGACCTGTAGTTCCAGTTACTTTCGTTTTTACTACAGACAATCCTTCTGCTGCACGTTTTGATAACCTTACACAAATGCGAAAAGAAGTCCGCATCTTAAATAAATATTATTTAGATGACCAAGGCAATAAAATTTTTAATTTCAAATTAAACCGTTATATTTCTTACCAAGATTTTTCAAAAATGCATTGCGAACTTGGTAATGAAATAAACCAAGCTCGTCCTATTTCTATAGGCTCGATCCCTGCAAGTGTGAATGCATGCTTTCCTAAACGAACAGCACGTAAAGAGGTCATAGTCTTTATATACGATGCGTATTCAAAAAACTTAGAATTTGATGATGTTACTAGTCGTACATTCCGTAATAGTGGAAAACCCTTTATTTTATTAGACTGGAATCGATTAAATTACAATATTCAAGCGGGTAGTATTCATGAAATGGGCCATGCTTTCGGCTTAAAACATGTATGTGTACCTAATGCAACTAAAACCACCCCCACCAATATTATGGCCAGTGCTGAGTGTAAATTAGGCAGTGGCGGCTTAAGAAATTTGGGGTTTACTCAAACACAGCTTCAAACCATCTTATCAACTTATAAACAATATTCTTAAAATTTAATTTCAACATATCTCCCCAAGTTATCTTGGGATGTCATGTAATTCTCATGGGTCAGTAAAGATGTCATATAAGTACTGGCCTTTGAGAAATCTTCAATATCTACTGGATACGGCTGCCAAAAAGTTTTTAAGTTATCCGTATAAATTGGATAAAGACGAAGTAAGTCATTTGCCAAATCGAGTTTGGCTATACAACCAAATGGCAAAGCATTTTGCTGTTCATATTCTCCATCACTATTAAACACAGCATTACCAATACCAAACACAACAGGCTTTTGATTGATGATCTGGATTGGCTGAATAGTATGAGCGCCATGACCAACTATAAGATCAGCTCCTGCTTGAGTAAGAATAGTCGCGAGTTTAGTTTGGTCTTTTGTAATAGGCATAAAGTCGATACCCCAATGACAAATAACAGTAATTTTGCGCTCTGGATGATTCTGCTTATAACGCATTATTTGTTCAAGTAAAACACCATTTAAACAAGCTACTCCACTTCTTGCCCCTAGTGCATAGAAATCATAGTCTAGATAAGCACTGTCTCTATGCCAATAACCATTAAAAATCGCATAGTGCTTAGCTTCAAAAGCTATTTCAAAGTAATTGTGAGCATCTTTTTGGTTCAGTCCAGCGCCAATATAAGCAATACTCGCCTGATCCAACTGTTGTAATGTATGGGCCAACCCTTCATCGCCATAATCCTTCAGATGATTGTTCGCCAACACCAAATAATTCAAATGAATGCTCTTAAACTCTTCTAATGTTTTTTTAGCGTCGGCTTTTAGAATGAATGGCTTTTTATCTTTTAACGGCGATTGATTTTCTAAAGAAAAGACTGCTTCAAAGTTAGCTATGTTTATGTCATTTTTACCTAAAAATGGCTGTATTTTTTCAAATGAATAGTGATATCCATACTGCTGTAAAGCATCTGTTTGTCCTCTAGACTTACGCTTTTCAGTGTACATTTCACCGAAATAGGTATCTCCCAGAATATTGATAATGCCTGTTTGAGAAGAACATTTTTTTGCCTCGACATACTTTTCTTGAAAAAAATGGTAGTACGGAACCAAATGCTCAAGACGGTGAATATCATCTAAAAAAGAGAAAAATCCAATGCTCTGATTCTGTTCGGAATAAGTGATATAAATCTGTCTAAAGGTATGTGAGAGATATAAAACCGAGGTGAGTACTGGATGAGCAAGCAAAGGCGTAATCGGTTGATATACTTTATTTTTAAAAAAAAGTGTTTTGATAAAGAAAAGGTTCTTTAACTCGGCTGGATAGCTATAAATATTTTTTGCCAACAAAAATAGATTTTTTAATTGATTAGGTGCTTTTAAAGTTAATTTGTAGTTTTCCGCTCTTTTAGACAAGATCAATTGAGCTTGCTCAACGGAATCAAACAGTATATTACTTAAGGCATCTTTAACATCATTTGCCTGAGTAAAAATTACGAATTGTAAAAGCTGGGCAAATGTATAAGATTCATTTTTTTCCAAGCCCAAATATTGTTCACCAATTTTCTTATTTTTTTGTTCAGAAACCCGATAGACTTTATCAGCTTGAACTTTTTTTTGATGGAATTGTTCTAATGCATAATCAATCAATAATAAAGTAGAAATGTCTCCATCAATTTCAAATGTCCAAATTGCCTCTTCAAATTGAGCATGATCAAGAGAGGCTAGCAGCTTAATTTCAAATAGAGGATCAGTCATATCCCCTCTCCTTCGAAATCTTTTACGTAGGCAATGTAGCCAGACAAGTTATGTTCCTGATCATCAATTCTTACTCTAAAGCGATCATGTCGTACATAAAAAGCATGCAATATTTTATCTGGACGCGCCATGTACATCGCTATTTCCGGATAGAAAAAACCTGTGGTTTGAAATTCGGCCCGAAATGTAATCAGTTTTTTTAATTCGTGCATATAAGCTTGTTCAAAAAGTTTTTGATGGCCTTGCTCTTTTAAACGATTTACCATTTTATAAGCAGCCATTAGCATTTCTAACAAAGTTGCATACGTTGTTTTTCTATTTCGAATAAAAATAAAATGTTTTAAATAATTATTTAAACCAAAAATAAAATATTTTTCTTCAGGACATATTTTTGTAAGCTCATTGGTACAGTAACTTAACCAATGATCATGATATTTTTCATATCTTTTATAAATAAAATTTTCAAACATTAATTTAACAGTGTCTAATAATCTTTCATCCTTATTTATTTGATACAACCTGAGTAAAGCTAATGCTGCTTCTCCATCATAATAAATGATTCTAAACCTTTCTTTTAAATCATAGTCTGGATAATTTAATACATGAGTAGTTAATCCATCTGAATCAACTAATTTTAAAATACCATTTGCAAGTTTCTCTGCATATTTTAAATAATCTGTTTTTTGAGTAATTTCCTGATATTTCGTTAACATTAAAATAGCTGCTGCGTTTGCACCTAATTTAATTTCAAACTCCCCTTCTTTACCATCAATCATAAAAGCAGTTGTAGAGTCTTTTTCTTTATAGAAAGTAGTAAGAGCGTATTGAATTGCTGCAATAATTTTAGGCCAGTACTCAGGTTTATCTTGTAATTCGAAAGTTTCTAATAGTGCATAAAGTGATGTGCAATGACGTACAGTATTGTAGTTGCGGATATCTCGATCGAAGGCAGGAAAATAGCCATAAATGAATTTGCCATTTTCTTGAATCTGGCTGTGCAAAAACGCTGCATTTTTCTCAATGAGCTCTCTAAAATGCAGCTTTTTATTGGTCGCAATACCTCTAATACCATTTGCATCATAACGGCTTGCTAAATTAATAAACTGCCCATTTTCATAAAAAGTTGCATAGGTATCGAAAGTCCAAATATCTTGCAGCTCTTGTAGTCTAATTTGTGGTTTAGTAGCGTTATATTTTTGCTTAATTGCATAGTTAAGATTGGTTTCATCAAAAAAGTTAGGTTTGTCATAACTCAAACCTCGAATAATAGCTTTGCCATATATCTCTTGCTCCAGAAAAACCACCGAACATGCTTCATCAAATGCAATTCCTCTGCGGTAATGATTATTATGAAATTGATGATGAACAAGTTGTTCTATTTGACTCCAACTTTGTTTTTCTAGGTTGTACGCAACATCAATTTTTATATAGTCTGGAAGTTGATCTGGAGAAAACTGTCTATTAATAAAATCGAATAACTGTATAGTTGCTTGTGAAAAAGCTGTTTTTTCGGTATGCCAGACACTACATCTTTGATCTTTAGGACCAAATGATATAAACAAAATTGTTTTTTCCGGAAAGTCTGAAACATGCTGAAAGAAATGTTCCAACCAAAGCTTAAGTTGTCTTTTAAAGTCTAGAAATACCGACACTCGAATTAAGTCCCTATTCGTTATTTGTTGTTCTATAAAATTTTCAATACATCATAGCATGAACTCTTTAAAAGCTCAGTTAACGTATTGTTTAAACATAAAAAAAGAGAACCCTAGGGTTCTCTTTTTTATTTGGTTAATTATCTATTAGTAGATAATTTGACCGTTGTTAAGAAGATCATTAAGCGTTAATGATGTTCTAGCTTGATCCAAATGAATCGTCAACAATTGCGTACTTGAATAAGTTAAACCTAAGCCATCCCGGTCTACACTAATGGTGGCGTTTTGTGTGGCAGCGTCATAGCTTACAGATACATACTGACCAATGGTTAAACTGTTTGGATGAGTAAGTAACAAGTTACTAATATCGATCTTATCAGCTTGGCTATCAGTTGCTGTATTACCTACATGGAAATCAGTCCATGTATCTACACCACCAGCAGTTGTGTTACCACCTGTTGGGCTATTCACACTAGCAGCAGTCAACGTGTTGTAAATCAAGGTATCCGAGCCATTTCCAAGCGTAAATGTATCATTTGCTCCTGTACTTACAGCTAGGCTATTCAACTCTTGACTTAAGTTGATCGTTAATGTGCTAGTTGACTCTGCACCAGTCACCGATACGAGTTTGTAGTTAATCGTATCAATCGTAGCATTTGCCGCAGTATCAAGAGCTTTATAGTAGTACGAACCATCATGGTAGAGATACAACGTACCTTCACCTGTATTGATCGCCTGACCAGCAGCAATTTGGTAATTTCCTGGTGTAACTTCAACATATAGTTGAGAAGCAGCTGAAGTATCTGCAACTCCACCAGTTGTATCGCCTAACAAGATATTGCCGTGAATCCAATCAGACTGACCATCAGGTGTATAAGTATCTAGATGGGTTGTTTTGGTCGTTACAACTGAATCAAGTGACATATTACCAATTGGAAGTAAGCTAGATAAGCTAAATACCACTCGATAAGTACCAGCAGATAAATGAGATACATCAGCTGAGTATGCTGGTGCACCTAAAATACCTGCCAAAGCGGTCGCAGAACCTGAGTAAACTGTATCAACCCACGCTCCCCCAACAAATTGTTGGATCTTATATCCAGTCGTTGGTAAAACAGACAGGCTTAAAGATGCTAAATAGTTCAACTGAACATGTACATCAGTAACAGTATTAGCTGCAACAACAAATTGGTTCGATGTCACTGTACTACTTAAAACTGGAGGTAATGTACTAAGCGATACGTTACCACTTGGTACATCAACAACTGCATCAGTCACTTGTTTCATACTAACAGTTGCATGATTAGTATCAGCATTTGCTACAGGTAACGGAATTACTGCATCTGCACCAGGGTTAGCATTGTTCCAAGTGATATTCACATCTGGAGAACCAATTTGGATATGCAATGTTGCTGTGTCTGTTCTACCAGTTACTGGGTCTGTCACTGTATAGGTAAAGCTATCAACTTTTCCTATATTTTGTGTGTTCGCTGTAGCTTGATAACTATAAGTACCATCAGCATTAATCGTTAAGGAACCATAAGCACCAACAATAACAGTTGATGAACCTACATTCACAGCCTGCGTATTACCTGTTTCAGAAGACACAGAAGTCACAACTGTCGTAGTCGTAATGTAGTCTGGCGTATAATTTGGTCCATATACAGCCGAGTTGTCGTCTGAAAGAACATTGCCTGTAACCGGAGTTACAACCAAGTTAGGTACTTGAGTAATATCACCATTATTCAAAGTAATACTTGCTGTGACGCTACCTAGAGCTGTTAGAAGCGTATTGCTTTCCATAAATAGCTCATAGCTACCAGAACCTAAATTATCAACTTTGAATTTCACTTCAGAGCCGAAGATACCTAATAGGTCAAGCACTCCAGTATTCGCGCTATCTGCAATTACTGTACGAGTACCATCTGGATTTACTCGTGTTAATACCACATGTAAACCATCAACAACTGTAGCTACTGAACCAAAGTTAACCGAGATAATGGCTTCAGACACATGTCCTTCAGCTACATTAAAGGTTGCTGTACCTTGTTTAGAGCCAATAACGACTCCGCCAACTCCTAACAACCAGTTATAACTAATCGCGTTACTAAGAACTTGTTGTGTAGTTGGGTAAACCATGTCAATTGCTGCTGAAGCAACGTTATCCATTGCATCAACTGGAACATGACCTGTAATTACTGCAGGCTGAGATGGATCTGCTGCATTCCAAGTCATAGCAACCTTGTTACTATCCAAGTGGACATACAAGACAGCTTGAGATGTATTACCTGTTGCTGGGTCTAGTAACGTATATGAGAACTGATCAACTTTACCAAGGTTTAGACCATCTGCATTTGGTGTATAGGTATAATTACCATGTTGATCAATCACTAACGTACCGTAAGTACCAGTGATTGTAGTTGTACCCGTTGCGTTAACGGCATTTCCATTCACTGCTGAGATCACTGCATTATTACTTGCAGCATCTACTGCACCATTAATACCAGCATCTTTGATGACGTTACCAGAGATCGGATCAACTGAATATCCAGATACAACATATGGGTTATACACATCCATTGTACCTGTCAATGTACCACCAATACCCACACCTAGTAGACCACTGTAGCCCATAAATGCACGATATTGTCCTGGATCTAGCCCTTCAATGACTGCTGTTGGAGTACCTCCTATTAGAGATAGACTAACTAAAGTCGCTTGTGGGTTATTTCCGCCAATAGATACCCATTGTCCTGTTGCAGCATCATATTTTTGAACAACAATCGAATAATCATTCAATACACCAGCGTTGAGTAAACCACTGAATGTAAATGTCGCAGTACCTTGACGGTCAGCATCCACATTGAATGCAACTGTTGGGTTACCAAGGAGCTGTAAATCTAGACCTGCTAACGATATTGCAGCTACATAACTTGCACTACCAAGTGCTACGTCATTCGCAACAAGTAAAGATTCCGGATTAATTTCAGCAACTGCCAAGTTATCTGCAGCTTTGACAGAACTTAACTGAATGTTAAGAGCTGCTTGAGCTACATCACCAGTTACAGAATCTTTTAACGTATATACAAAGTGATCAACCTGTCCAACTCCAGAAGCATTTTGATTTGGAGTGTAAGTGTATGAACCATCAAGGTTAATCACCAATGTACCGTATGTACCATTAATGATTGTGCCATTAGCAAGAACAGGTTGGTTATTAACTTCACTCACAACTGTATTTGGAGTTACGACATCAGCTTGACCGTTTGAGTTAACATCTACGATCACATTACCATCTGCAGCTTCTGTATAGAAACCACCGATTTGAGTTGTATCATAAATGTCCATAGTACCTGTTAATGTACCTAGTAAACCAATACCTGCCAGACCGTTATAAGTCATAAAGGCACGATATTGACCTTGCTCAAGCCCATCGATAACAACACCTGGTGTAGAACCTAATAAAGTCAGGTGAAGAATATCTGCTTGACCACCGCCATATATAGAAGTCCATTGACCAGTAGCTGTATCAAATTTTTGTACAACTAATGAGTAATCAGATAGAGCATTAACCCCTATTAAAGCACTGTAGGTAAATGTCGCATTACCTTCTTGGTTGGCAGCTACATTAAAGTTAACCGCTTCAGAACCAAGCTGTAAGTTAAGTCCAGCAAGTGATACAAGCGCCAAGTAAGTTTTACTACCAAGAGCCGCATCATTTGCGATTTGTAATGGCTGTGGAGCAAGAACAGCTGTATCAAAGTTGTCATATGCAATGATAGAAGAACTTGCAATTGTATAACTTTGAGTAGCTTGCAAGTTACTACTGTTGCCAGCAGCATCCGTAAAGGTTGCTTTTGCATCAACTGTCAAATCAGTATCAGCTACAAGCTGGTTACCAGGTACACCTATTGTCCATGTTCCATTCGCCGGATCTACTACAGCCGTATAATCCGTGCCATTAACGTTAACAACAACCGAGGTAACAGTTGCATCAGCAGGAATAGTCACTGTTCCAGTAATATTTACTGTACCTGCAGTCTCAACCGGACTAAGGATGTTATCACCTGTAATCGGATTAATCGCAATTGCAGCAGCATTAATGTCTGGTGGCGTAGTATCCACAGTTACTGTGACATCAGTAGCATTATCGATATTGCCTTGCGCATCTACTGCTTGGGCATGGATAGTCACTGGCCCATCTGCAGTTACTGCGATCGCAGCAGTGATATAACCATTGCTTAAGTCAGTTGCATTGACTGTATAGTTAGTGCCATTAACATTTACAACTGTACCCACCGCTGCATCTGGACCTAATCCTACACGGGCATTAAAGCTACCGTCTGTACCAAGTTCTGATGCATTGATGATGCCGTCAATGTTTAAATCATCCGGTACTGTAATCGCAGTGATTAAATCAGCTGGTGTGGTATCTACAGTTACAGTGACATCTGTTGGACTGCTGATGTTGCCTTGCGCATCCACTGCTTGGGCATGGATGGTAATTGGGCCATCTGCTGTTACAGGAATCGCTGCTGTGATATAGCCATTGCCAAGGTCAGTTGCACTCACTGTGTAGTCAGTACCATTGACATTCACAACAGTACCTACCGCTGCATCTGGACCCAACGCTACACGCGCATTGAAGCTACCGTCTGTGCCAAGTTCTGATGCATTGATAATACCGTCAGCATTTAAGTCATCCGGTACTGTAATCGCTCCAAGTAAGTTCGCTGGAACAGTATCGACAGTCACGATTACATCTGCTGGACTGCTGATATGACCTTGTGAATCCACTGCTTGGGCATGAATGGTAATTGGACCATCTGCAGTTACAGGAATTGCTGCGGTGATATAGCCATTCGTCAAGTCAGTTGCACTTACTGTGTAGTCAGTGCCGTTAACGTTTACGACTGTGCCTACCACTGCATCTGGACCCAACGCTACACGGGCATTAAAGCTGCCATCTGTGCCAAGTTCTGATGCATTGATGATGCCATCAGCATTTAAGTCATCCGGTACTGTAATCGGACCAAGCAAGTTCGCTGCTGCAGTATCTACAGTCACGAC
>NZ_JFXL01000019.1:0-74758 GCF_000588255.1 Acinetobacter sp. 1424608 | reverse complement strand
ACCACTTTTGTCTCTTTTAAATCTAATGTTGATATTAAATCAGGTGCAACTTTAACATCATGTGTGGTTCCATCGGTAATCATGAAATCAATAGGATTGCCATGTGCATCAACAATCAAATGTATTTTTGAGGAGTTTCCTCCTACACTTTTAGAAATAGATTGATTCGCTATGCCGGCAGAATGTTGATGAGCACGTACATGAGAGCCATCAATAAAAATCCACTCCATATCGGGGCATGAGGCTAGTAATTTGAATAATCTAAGAAACTTACCGCTGCTTGACCAACGATTAAAACGTTTGAAAATAGAGTTTGAATGACCAAAACAGCAAGGAATATCTCGCCACGGACAGCCTGTTCTAATTCTATAGAGAATAGCTTCAATAAAATTGCGTAAATTTGAGTTGTGGTGAATGGATAAATTACGCAGAATAACTTTCAACTTTTGCCAGTGTTGATCTGTCAGCATGGTACGAGGCATAGCGAATAGTAAAATTGGGTTTGGCGATTTGATTTTACTACTTCGCTATTTTTTTAAGCTAAAAGTGTCAACACACCCTATTTATATTGAAAAAATTTATTAGTCTTCTTTTTTTAACACATAATGTTTAGCCAAAGAACCTTCAACTTTTTTACCTTCCATGTCTAATGCAGTAGCAGTATTCTCACCAATAAAGAATTTACGGTTTTGAGCTTTATCATCTAAGGTAATAACAGAAGTGTTGTCTTTATCGAAAGCAAACTTACCGTGTGTTTCAAATGGGTTTGTATCACCTTTACCTAAATAAGTTTCAGTCAACTCATAAGTTTTATCATCTTTTAATTTTAATTCAGTTTTGATGCCTTCACAGTCTGCGCAAGGAAGTGTTCCTTTGTATTTACCATTCCAGTCGAGAGAGTTCTCTGCTGTATGTTCAGTATCTACGGCAACAGCATTACTTGCTTCAGTAGTTTGTACAGGGGTAGATGCATCAGAAGTTGTCTCTGTTTTATTTTCGTGTTTATTACATGCGACAAGAAGAGTGCTCATAAGTGCAATTGCTAATAATGATTTTTTCATAATGACTAAAACCTCAAAATAAAAAATAAAAAGTATTTAAAGCCTAGAAAAAAAGAAAATAAAATAAAAGCGTTACTATGTTGCTTAATTTTATCAAAAGGTAAAGTGAATGCTTATTAGGAACCTTTTAATAGTAATTTTTAAAATTAAGTTGGTGGGTAGAGGTATCCATTCGAGTGATTTAATGGATACCTGTTTTTAATTATGGCTGTGCAGAAACTCCACCTAGAGAGTCGCATGCTGCTTTATAAAGTTCATATTGCTTCTTTACCACTTCATCTAAAGGCATAGCGAATAATTCTTCACCCTCTTTATAACTTTCTACATAAGAGGTCGCTTTATCTTTACTCACGGCTAAAGTTTGTTGGTAATAAGAATTGATAGAGCTTGTAGGCATTTCACTGGTTTCAACATTTTTACATTGAAAATTATTTAATAGTTTTTCTGCACGTTTGAGCTCACTAGATTGGCCAAAAATACACCCAGTTAAAAATACAAAAGGTACTAACACGAAAAAGATTTTCATGGAAAAAATTTATAAGAGCGAGGATGGGCGCTATTGTATAAATAATTCCATGCTTTACTGTGGTTTTATGTTAGACATTGACTATTTTTTAACTCATTAAAATAAAAAAATTGTTTCTAAGTTTGTAATGACCTCTTTTTGTATTTGGTGCATATTTTGCTTATTAAAAAAGCCATTATTAAAAATGAGCCAAAATGAATCGGATTCAGCAATTTTCTCAAACTTCTTTAGCACCATTTTGGTATGCACAATTAGAGCTTGGTTTTAGTTTTAAAAATTCTCGCACCATAATGAGTCATAGGAAACATCATGGCCCTGTTCGGGTGCAAAAAATGCTCTGGCCCGAAAAAACTGGAGTTTGCCACGCTATTATTGTTCATCCACCAGCAGGAATTGCAGGAGGGGATCATCTTACTTTCCAAATTGAAACAGCAGAGCAGGCACATGCAGTTATTACCACACCTGGGGCTGGGAAATGGTATAGAACCAATGGTAAACAGGCTTTTCAGCATATTTATCTGACTGTAAAAAATGACTCTATTTTAGAGTGGATGCCACAAGAAACGATGTTGTTTGATGGTGCTGTAGCACATTCGGAAACACATATTCACCTTGAACAAACAGCAAGTTTTATTGGATGGGATATGCTGGTTTTGGGCCGACAGGCTCGAGCTGAGAATTTTGTTCATGGAAGTTATCACAATCAATTTAAGTTATGGCGTGAGAATAAATTACTAGTTGCCGATACTTTATATTTTGAGGGGGGAGATCGCTGGTTAAGCTCATGTTTAGGAATGAATAATCTGGCTGTAATGGCAAGTTTTTGGGCTGTACCGCCAGCAAAATTCCGTTCTTCATTTTATTTAGAGCAACATATTGAACTCATTCGTGAACTCATTATGCGTATGGATGTGCCTGTGACTTTGACGTTACTAGAAGATGTGCTGTGTGCGCGGTTTTTAGGAAATGATGTGCGACATTGCCATGATGCTTTCGCGGCTATAAGGGCAAGATTAAGACGGTATTGGTTTGATTTAGATGAGGAATTCCCAAGAATTTGGAAAACTTAATTTACGTTAAATTGCGTATTTTAAAAACGATTAAAACAAGTATGCTGCTTTTGAGCACGCATTTTGCTTAAAGAAAACTAGATGCTATTAGGAAAGAGATATGGAACTCAATCCAACAGAAAAAGATAAGTTACTCATTTTTGCCGCAGGTTTGGTGGCTGAGCGTCGTAAAGCACGAGGTTTAAAGCTGAATTATCCAGAAGCTGTTGCGTTTATTTCGGCAGCCTTACTTGAAGGTGCTCGAGATGGAATGACGGTGAGTGAACTTATGCACTTTGGGACGACTTTATTAAAGCGTGAAGATGTTATGGATGGCGTAGCGGAAATGATTGCTGAGGTTCAGGTCGAAGCAACTTTTCCTGACGGTTCGAAATTAGTCACTGTTCATCAGCCAATAGTATAAAAGGAACGCTTATGATCCCCGGTGAGGTTATTACTCCAGACACTGATATTGAACTGAATGTCGGACGAGAAACTTTAAAAGTTGTAGTGGCTAATCTTGGCGACAGGCCTATTCAGGTGGGCTCACATTTTCATTTTTATGAAGCAAACGATGCCTTACAGTTTGATCGTGAGATAGCAAAGGGTTTTCGCTTAAATATTGCGGCGGGGACTGCGATTCGTTTTTAACCGGGACAAAGTCGAGAAGTAGAGCTTGTTGCTTTAGTTGGTAAGCGAGAAGTATATGGTTTTGCAGGCCGAGTTATGGGTAAGTTGGATTAAACATAACAACCATAATGAAAGATATGAGTAAAAAATTATGAAAATGTCACGTCGTGCATATGCTGAGATGTTTGGTCCAACGGTTGGAGATCGTATTCGCCTAGCTGATACAGAGCTTTTTATTGAGGTTGAACAAGATTTAACGACATATGGTGAAGAAGTTAAATTTGGCGGTGGTAAAGTCATTCGTGACGGGATGGGGCAATCGCAACTTTTAGCTGATGAAGTTGCCGATACAGTCATAACCAATGCTTTAATTGTGGATTGGTGGGGAATTGTTAAAGCCGATGTAGGTTTAAAAAATGGACGAATCTGGAAAATAGGAAAAGCCGGTAACCCTGATATTCAACCCGACATTACCATTCCTTTAGGTGCGGCGACAGAAGTGATTGCGGGTGAAGGGCAAATTTTAACAGCTGGTGGTATTGATACTCATATTCACTGGATTTGCCCGCAGCAAGTTGAAACCGCTCTGATGTCTGGGACAACAACAATGGTAGGTGGGGGTACAGGACCAGCAGCCGGAACTTCGGCAACCACAGTGACTCCAGGTCCTTGGCATATTGCGACCATGTTGCAGGCGATTGATGATTTGCCTATGAATATTGGTCTATTAGGCAAAGGGAATTTGAGTTTACCTGACCCTATTCGTGAGCAAATTAAGGCTGGCGTAATTGGGTTAAAACTGCATGAAGATTGGGGCTCAACACCAGCAGCAATTGATAACTGCTTGAGTGTGGCAGACGAGTATGATGTTCAGGTCGCAATTCACACGGACACTTTAAATGAAGGTGGTTTTTTAGAGGAAACCCTAGCAGCTTTTAAAGATCGTACCATTCATACGTACCATACTGAAGGTGCAGGTGGTGGACATGCTCCCGATATTTTAAAAGCAATTGGGCAAAGTAATGTCTTGCCATCTTCGACCAACCCAACACGACCTTATACCATTAATACCATTGACGAGCATTTAGATATGCTCATGGTATGCCACCATTTAGATCCAGCAATTGCCGAAGATATTGCTTTTGCAGAAAGTCGTATTCGCCGTGAAACTATTGCTGCCGAAGATATTTTACAAGACTTAGGTGCAATTGCCATGATGTCATCAGACTCGCAGGCGATGGGACGCGTGGGTGAAGTCATTTTACGTACTTGGCAAACTGCCCACAAAATGAAAGTACAACGTGGCCCATTAGAGGGTGACAATGAGCTTCATGATAATAATCGGGTTAAACGCTACATTGCCAAGTATACAATTAACCCAGCAATTACCCATGGTTTAAGCCATGAAATCGGTTCGGTTGAAGTCGGAAAACTTGCTGATTTAGTGTTATGGAAGCCTGCGTTTTTTGGCGTAAAACCTTCCATGATTATTAAAGGTGGCATGATTGCAGCTGCACCGATGGGTGACATTAATGCTTCCATTCCAACCCCTCAACCTGTGCATTACCGTCCAATGTTTGGGGCTTATCCGCGTGGTGTGCATAACACTTGTATTACCTTTTTATCTCAAGCAGCAATTGATGAAAAAGTTGCTGAGAAACTAAATCTGAAAAAGTTAATTAGCCCATGTAAAAATACGCGTTCAATTACCAAAGCCGATATGAAACACAATACATATTGTCCAGTTATGCATGTGCATCCCGAAACTTACGAGGTACGAGCAGATGGTGAATTACTAACGTGTGAGCCTGCTGACGTGTTACCAATGGCACAGCGTTATTTCTTATTTTAATGAATTTTATAGAGGTGATTTGCCTCATTAACTTATATGAAAGAAATAAGTAAGGAGAGAAAAGCTAAATGAAAATTTACACCCAACGTCTTGAAGATATTTCTCCTGATCAGACATTTGAAACGGTTGAGCTAACGTTTGATACCCGTCAGAAATCACGTTTTCGAGCGGCTTTAGCAAGTGGCGTAGATATCGGTGCGGATTTGCCTCGTACTGGCATTTTGCGTAGTGGTTCATATATTGCAACGCAAGAGGGCGATGTATTGCGAGTTGATGCAAAACCTGAACGGTTAATGCAAGTTACTGCTCAGACTGAATTTGATTTGCTTAAAGCGGCCTATCATTTAGGTAACCGACATGTGCCATTAATGCTGACACCAACAGCTTTATATTTTGAGCCTGATCATGTACTTGCTGAAATGGTAGAAGGTTTGGGGCTTACTGTGACAGAAACCGATCATCCGTTCGAGCCTGAAAGTGGTGCCTATGCACAGCATAGCCATGATCATCGTTTAAGCCCAATCAAAGCTTTGCACCATGTCCATTCATAACGCAGCGCAATTACTTCAACTGCTGACACTGTCTTCGACGGCATTGCCAGTTGGAGCGTATTGTTATTCACAAGGTGTAGAAACAGCCATTGATATTGGCTTAATACACGATGAAAGCTCTGCCATTGCTTACTTTGAAGAAGTGCTTGAAATGTTGTTGGTACGCTTTGAGTTACCTGTACTTAAGCGTCTTATGCAACATTATGATGACTCAGACGAGTTCTTGACTTGGGCACATTTGTATAAGGCAAGCCGAGAAAGTAAAGAGCTGCTTGCTGAATCTCAGCAACTCGCATTTTCTTTAAATGCATGGATTAAAGATGTTTTGAAAAAGCCAGTTGAGGTTAAAAAGCAGTTTGGTTTTGTACCTGTTTATGCACAGCTTTGTGGGCGTTTAGAGCTTAAAGATATTGATGTACTCACGGCGTATACCTTTACTGTTTTAGAAAATCAGGTTTTAGCAGCCGTAAAAACAGTTCCATTGGGACAAATGGCAGGACAAAGAATTTTGTGGCATTTGCATGGGCGAGTACCACACGCTGTAGAGAAGGCTTTAAAACTTAAAGATGAGCAACTGAGTAGTGCTTTACCTCGCTATGCCATGCTGAGTATGAAACACGAAACACAATATTCACGATTATTCAGATCTTAAAATTAGGAAATAAAAGGATAAAAATCATGACAGAACGTAGTCCATTACGAGTTGGAATTGGAGGACCAGTCGGTTCAGGTAAAACAGCACTTACGCTTAACTTATGCCGTGCCTTACGTGATAAATACAATATGGCTGTAGTGACAAATGATATTTATACCAAAGAAGACTCAAACTTTTTAACCCGTAATGAAGCGATGTCACCAGATCGTATTGTGGGTGTGGAAACAGGTGGTTGCCCTCATACAGCAATTCGTGAAGATGCCTCAATTAACTTGGCCGCGATTGATGATTTGTGTGAGAAATTTGATGGCTTAGAACTCATTATTATTGAAAGCGGTGGTGATAATTTGGCCGCAACATTTAGCCCAGAACTTTCTGATTTAACCTTGTATGTTATTGACGTGGCAGGTGGTGAAAAAATTCCACGTAAAGGTGGACCAGGTATTACCAAATCAGATTTACTGATTATTAATAAAACTGACCTCGCACCTATGGTTGGTGCAAATCTTGATGTGATGGACCAAGATGCTAAACGCATGCGCGGTGAAAAACCATTTTTATTTTCAAACATGAAAACACAAGATGGGGTTGAAGAAATTATTCAATTTATTGAGAAGCAAGGGCTGTTTAAAGCTTAAGGAGTAACTATGAACTTCATTAAGAAATGGGGCATTGGGCTCCTTAGCATGTTACCGGCATTAGCCATGGCACACCCGGGTCATGATCATACGCATTCTGGATTTGTAGCAGGTTTTATTCACCCTTTTACTGGTCTCGATCATTTAGTGATGGCTTTAGGTTTTGGTATCTTGTTATGGTCAGCAGCTAAACAATGGAAAATTGCCGGTATCATTACTCTAAGTATTGCTTTGATTGTAGGCTTTTTAGTAGGTGCCCAAGGTCTAATACCAGAGAGTATCGCTGAATATGGGATTATTGCTTCTTTGATTGTTACAGCGATTGCATTATGGACAAAATCAAATCGGATATGGCCTATGGCTGCTGCTTTACTCGCAAGTTTCCATGGAGTAGCTCATGGAGTTGAGTTAGCACATGCAGGGCATATTGTTGCATTAGTAACTGGTATGGTTACCGGTATGGCACTTATCTATTGTGCTGGACTTGCATTAGGCGCAGTATTTACACGATATGTACCTTATGGAAAAAAAATTATGGGTACCTGCGCAGCAATTGTAGCAGTCATTGGTTTAAGTTAATTAAAACCTTGCAAAAAAAGGTAGCTTTAAGCTACCTTTTTGAATTTGCAAAATAAAATGTGTGTAGAGAAAATTTTTTATACTGTTTTTACAGTGATCACTATGCTTTATAGTGGATATGTTCAGGCTTATGATTTTTTTCAACCAGAAAGCGATGATTCTGCTTTATTAAATACAGATCAGTTGTTAGATGAATCAGATTTAAACTTGGAACAAAGGCGGTTGGCAATTGAGCATGATGATGAAATTAATAACTATAATGTGCTTAAAAACGAATTTTATTCAAATGAGCGTTGGGTGATTTATAATTATACAGCCTATGATACGGGGCAACTTCACAGCAAAAACATCGCTGGTTTAACGAATCATATTAATATTCAGGATTTATCCATTTCATTTGGGTATGGAGTTAACTATAGTGTTAATCCAAGACTAAAAATTGGTTATGAATATATTTCGAGTTTTCCTTACGACCGAGGTCAACTCATACGATTTTTTACAATCTATTTATTCTGAAATGCAAAATTAAAATAATCTAATTCAGACAAATAGATCAGTTAAAGTAATTCGTTATAAAAATTCTACATGATTAGATTTTCTGATAAAGACCTGCGTGGACTGTACCAGCTTTAGTGGTTTTAACTTGTTGCCATGTTGCAGGAAGTTGAAGCTGAGATAAATCTCGGTCAGCTTCAACATAAATGTATCCATTCTTTTTAATATGTGAATCTGCCAAGTGAGCGAGCTCTTGCCATAAATCGAGGCTATAAGGCGGATCTAAAAAAACTACATCAAACTGTTCTTTTAAGCGCGGCAACGCTTGTTGGGCAGTTGCAGTAACTAAATGACAATTTTGCGCTTTTAAAAGCTGGATATTCTCTTTTAAAAATCGTGCTTGAGTCTTATCAGGTTCAATCATATAAACAAATGCGGCACCGCGCGAAAGTGCTTCAAAGCCTAATGCACCAGAACCTGTACAGATGTCGAGAACCTGAGCATTTTGAATGTCCCACATGAGCCAATTAAATAACGTTTCACGGACACGATCTGGGGTTGGTCTTAAACCCTCAATACTGGCAAATGGCAAAACTCGTCTTTTCCATTCGCCCCCAATAATGCGCAACTGATTTTTCATTATTCATCGATCTCATTTGTAGCAGGGCGAGCAGGAGCAGCTTGTGGAGCAGATGTTGCTGCTGCGGTAGTTGTAGCAGCTGCTGGAGTAGAGCTAGCAGTTTCGCCGCCACTTGGAAGCTCGCCCGGTTTAATTCCGGCTGTCATAAGGCCACCATTAACTTGATGGTTGGCTGGACGAATTGGATTTTTATTGCGGGTTAATAACCAGTAATCAAATATTGGCTTAGCAAGTTGAGCTGCGGAACCACCATGACGACCATTTTCCCAAATGACCGCAATAGCAATTTCTGGTTTATCGGCAGGTGCAAACCCAACAAAAAGACCATGGTCAAGTTGGCGTTCACTAAGCGCAGCTTCGTTGTAGCGTTTACCTTGCGCAATACTCTTAACCTGTGCCGTACCTGTTTTTCCGGCAATTTGATAGAGCGATGTACGGATACCACGTCCAGTACCTGATTGAATTACATCAATCATGGCTTCTCGCATTTTTACCCAGTCTTCGTCTGTACCGTTGAAATTAATTTTTCCATCAGGCGCATTACGGACTGTAAAAGGTTTTGCACCATGCGATGCACGTAAAACATGTGGAACTACATGAGAGCCGTGATTCGCTGTAATAGCAGTTGCCATTGCAAGTTGTAATGGAGTTGCAGTAAATGCACCTTGACCAATACTGACGGAAATTGTTTCACCTTTCATCCATTTAGTTTTGCGTGTACGCATTTTCCATTCTGGACTTGGGTATAAACCTTCACTTTCACTTGGTAAGTCGACACCTGTTTTTTGACCAAAGCCAAATTGGCGCATCCATTGGTTCATCTGGTCGATGCCCATTTGATTTGCCAAAATATAAAAATAGGTATCGCAAGACATGATAATGGCTTTGTGCATGTTCACGATGCCATGACCAGTTTTTTTCCAGTCACGGAATTTATGAGAGTCTCCAGGTAAATGGAAGTAGCCCGGATCGGAAATAGCAGTAGACCAGTCCACAATACCATAATGTAAACCGCCCATCGCTTCCATTGGTTTAATGGTCGAACCGGGAGGGTATGCCCCTTGAACAGCACGGTTATAAAGAGGTTGATCGATGTTGTCACGTAGCGAGCTATAATCTTTATGATTAATACCCGTCACAAATAAGTTTGGGTTAAAGCTTGGACTTGAAACCAACGCAAGAATTTCACCTGTACGTGGGTCTATCGCAACAATTGCACCACGGCGTCCAGCAAGTTGCTGTGATGCTACGACTTGTAAACCATAATCTAATGATAAGTACAGGTCATTACCGCGAGTTGGGTCTTTACGTCCTAAATGGCGCAATACATTACTATGAGCATCTGCTTCTACAGATTCATAACCTGGTGTTCCATGAAGTAAATCTTCGTAACTTTTCTCTACGCCGATTTTACCAATCAGGTTTGTTCCAGCGTATAAATCTTTATCAATACTTTTTAATTCTTTATCGTTAATACGGCCCACATATCCAATCACATGAGCAAACAACTCACCATGCGGATAATAGCGCGTCATTTGGGTTTCAATTCTAACCCCAGGGAATTTGTATTTAACTTCACTAAACTTGGCAATATTTGTCTCGGTTAAGTTTAGCTTAATTGCTACGCGTTCAGTTTTACGCGCCGTTTTAATACGACTTTTAAAGCGGTCTACATCTTCTTGAGTCAGCTCTAAAATGGGTTGTAATTGTTCAATAACTGCATCAGGATCTTCAACGTCTGCTTTACTTAATGTTGCGGTAAAAACCGGGTAATTATCGGCAAGTAAAACCCCATTACGGTCATAAATATAACCACGAGCAGGGGGGAGAGGTTGTAAGCGAATACGGTTTTTATCCGATGCGGTCGAGAACTCATCGTAATGAAAAATTTGTAGATAGGCGTATCGGCTTTCTAATACTAATAGACAAATAATCACAAGACCTACGGCAAAAAATATACGACCTCGATAAATGCGCTTTTCTTGCTGGATATCTTTTAAAGGAAAGTGCTGTTTCATACGGATCGACTTAATGACATAGGATGAGAAAAATAGCTGCTTATTCTAACGCAAGCGCAGTTAAAATATTGCATAATTTTCAAAGTTTCAGTGAAGAAACAAATTGGCTTTTTTGACTTTGTAGACAACAAAATTGTAGAGTCTTGTATATAAGAAGCAAAATAATTCTGTTAAAGTCTCTCATTCAATAGAATAGGGTTGTTCTCACCATACGATTAGGGAAAATGGAGAAAATAATGAGAAAAATTTATCCCTTACTTGCAGTTTTGACAGTAAGTAGTTGGGCTCATGCTCAAGATTATTCATTTCTTCCAGAAGCAAAATTAGCAGATCATAAAGCAGCGACTTGGAATGTAGGCGCAGGTTTTACTCAAAAATTGTTACATCTCAATGGTGAGTGGGTAAATCCTTATGGGATTGCTTATGCAAAAGTTGGTGCATTTTTAAATGGTGATAAAACTGCCGGTGGACAAGTCGGATTTCGCTATCCTTACTACCTTACCGGAACTGATAAGAATGGTTACTATATTGGCTTTTATGCTGGACATCTTGATAGCAAATCTGTAGACGGAGATTATAAATCTCGCTTAGGTGCTGGTGTCGATTTGGCATATGTATTGTTGAATTCAGAAAGGATTAGTACCTTTAGTGTGGGTATTGGAGCAGCTGAAAAATTAACTGATCAAAATGGAGCCGTTGCTGCCAATACAAAACCGCAAATACAATTTTCTTATTCTCTAAGTTTTGGTTTATAAAACAAAGCAGCTTATCGTTAACTCGCCATAAGCAGAGCACAAATAAATACGAGAGTCTTACATGTTAGAGTACGTCAGCGGATTGTGGCAGACCTTTTTACACAGACCTGATTTTTGGGCCGTTTTGAGTATCATTCCGGTCACTGCCTTTGTCACATGGGCACATGTGTGGATGGCTTTAAAAATGGTGTTTTACCCAATCAAGTTTTGGGGATTCCATTTAGGTCCTTTACCAGTCGGCTGGCAAGGTATTGTGCCACGTAAAGCAGGGCGTATCTCAGGAATTATTACTGATAATACTCTATCTAAGTTAGGTTCTTTGCGTGAGTTTTTAGAGGCAATGGACCCTGAAGACATGGCACGTATTATTGGTGAACAAGTCGGATTTGAACTTGAGCATTTGATTGATGAAGTGATGATCGATCGAAATGCAGTGCTTTGGGAAAATTTACCTTATTCGATTAAACGCCGTATTTATGCTCAAGCACATAAGCAGTTACCAGGTGTGCTAAGAGAATTAGTGACTGAACTGACCATGAATGTCGAGTCACTGGTTGATATGCGTGAAATGGTGGTGAGCCAAATGGAAGGTGACCGCCGTTTAATGGTACGTATGTTTTTAAAAGTTGGGCAAAAAGAAATCAACTTTATTTGGCATATTAGTGCTCTAATCGGGATGTTCTTCGGTATTTTTCAGATGGTTGTCTGGTTTGTTGTACCTTGGCATTGGACGGTACCATTTTGGGCATCTATTTGGGGCTTTTTAACCAACTGGATTGCAATCTGGATGGTATTTAACCCAATTGAGCCACATTACGTTCGTTATCCGCAAATATTTAGATTAACCAAAGATCGCAAGTTCCCTTGGATTGTGCCTGTTTTACGAATCGGTACCTATAATTTCCAAGGTGCTTTCATGAAGCGTCAAGAAGAAGTCTCTGAAGTCTTTTCTAGTGTAGTGACAGAAGACCTAATTACGTTAAAATCGATTATGACAGAAATGATGTACGGTTCACGCAAGGACAAAACACGTCGTATTGTTAAACGTCATATTAACGAAATTATGGAAACTCCACTTGTTCGTACATCTTTACAGCTTTCTTTGGGCCCAAGAGAGTACGCAAGATTAAAGACGGACTTGATTGATCGTTCAATTGAAATTACGATGGGACCCGTATGTGACCCTGCACTGAATGCAAGCCGGGCACAGAAGATTTTTCAAATGTTTAAAGAGCGTATTCGTGAACTGACACCAAAAGAGTTTCAGAATTTGTTACGTCCAGCATTCCAAGAGGACGAGTGGATTCTTATTGTACTAGGTGGGGTAACCGGATTTATTGCTGGTACAATACATTTGTTTGTGGCTTTCTTATAATTCGAAGTCGGGCAGGATCTATCAGGATCAACGAAATTAAATCTGCCAGACCTCACATTCATTGTTTTAAATGAGGATGTTTTTTATGCGCATTATCTTACTCGGACCACCTGGGGCAGGCAAAGGTACTCAGGCTCAGTTGATCTGTAAGCGCTACAATATCCCACAAATTTCAACCGGTGATATGCTCCGTGCTGCAATTCGTGAAGGTACTGAATTAGGTTTAAAAGCTAAAAGTGTAATGGAATCTGGCGGTTTAGTTTCAGATGAACTCATTATTGGTTTAGTAAAAGAACGTATTGCTCAACCGGACTGTGTGAATGGTTGTATTTTTGACGGCTTCCCACGCACGATTCCTCAAGCAGAAGCATTGGAAAAAGAAGGCATCAGCATTGATCACGTGATTGAAATTGATGTACCTGACGAAGAAATCGTAAAACGTCTCTCTGGTCGCCGTCAGCACCCAGCTTCTGGCCGTGTTTACCACACTGTATACAATCCACCTAAAGTGGAAGGTAAAGATGACGAAACTGGTGAAGATCTTGTTCAACGTCCAGATGACCAAGAAGAAACCATCCGTAAGCGTCTAGCGTCTTATCATACTGAAACAGAGCAATTAGTTGGTTTCTATCAAGGCCGGGCTGCTTCTGGTGAAAATGCGCCAACTTATGACAAGCTTGATGGCTTGCGCACTATTGAAGATGTACAAAAAGATTTGTTCAACATCTTAGACAAATAATTTAATATTATTTGTGATAAAGAGCCCTCTTTATGAGGGCTCTTTTCTTTCATTGAGTGCGGGAGAACGATATGAAAATCATTTTGATTTTAGTGGTATTGCTGAGTCTGGCACTATTGTTATTTTTACTATATCAAAGTCAAAAAATGTTGCGTCATGTGCAGAAACAACAGGCTTTGGAAAATAAAAAGAACGGACGAGAACGTCAACTACATCCCAAATTGCAGCAACTTAAAAAACCTCAGGATTAACTGAGGTTTTTTGTTGGAATTGCTTTTGTGGCGCCAAATTCAAAGCGGTCTGGCCAGTTACATACATCAGCAACAACACACTCGAAACATTTCGGTTTACGGGCGATACAGCAATAACGGCCATGTAATATCAGCCAGTGGTGTGCATCTATAATAAATTCTTTTGGAATTACCTTAACTAAACGGTGTTCAACTTCAAGAACATTTTTACCTACTGCTAAGCCAGTACGATTTCCCACACGGAAAATGTGTGTGTCGACAGCCATAGTTGGTTGCCCGAATGCTGTATTTAAAACCACGTTGGCTGTTTTACGTCCTACGCCCGGTAGAGCTTCCAAGTCTTTTCTGTTGCTTGGAACCTCACCGTTAAATTGTTCCATTAAAATCTTACAGGTCTTAATAACATTTTCAGCTTTCGCGTTATAAAGGCCAATGGTCTTTATATATTCTTTTAAACCGTCTACACCTAAGTTATAGATTTTTTCAGCAGTATTGGCGACAGGATAAAGCTTATCTGTTGCTTTGTTTACGCTAACATCGGTTGCTTGTGCCGATAACATGACGGCAATTAATAATTCAAAAGGTGATGAATATTTTAATTCGGTTTCTGGAGAAGGTCTTTGTTCACGAAGGCGTTCAAAGAAAATTTGAATCTGCTTTTTCGTCATGTTTTTTACGGCCATTCAGACCTCCTGTAATTGAATGAGTTGCTGTTGTAGTTCATCAAGTTGAAGACGTTTTTTTGCATCTTCTCGAACACTGAGCTGCTTTTCCAACTTTTTAATTTGTGTGCGAATTTTAGCTAATTCAATCGTAGTTTTTGCATCATTTACAACCGCTTCTTTTGGCTTCTCAATGATTTGAATTGAAGGTAAATCATCAAGTGCTTGGGAAAACTGTGCAAAAAGTTGTGTATCAATTTCAGCGCGTACAACAGGCCCTTTACGATGTATACGACGTTTTTCTTCGCGTTGAATATGCGCGTAGTAACGTTGTCTTAAATCATCTTGCTCTGCAATGCGCTGTTGTTCGTTTGGTAAAGCTTGAGTGTCTTCGACCAGATCAATACAGTCAACTGGGCAGGGTGGAATACATAACTCACAACCTGTACACAAATCAGTCAAGATGGTATGCATGAGCTTACCACTACCAATAATGGCATCTACAGGACAAGCATTAATACATTTTGTACATCCGATACATTCGTCTTCGCGAATAATCGCTTTCATGCGTTGCGGGCGTCCATCGGCTTGTACAGGCCAGACACTTGTTTCAGCAGGTAACGATGAGCGATTTAATAATTTTGCGAGCGCATCTGCCACTGGCTGTCCACCAGGAACACATTTATTTGCTTCTTCACCTTCAGCAATGGACTTTGCGTAAGGTAGACAACCGTCACGGTGCCCACACAGACCACATTGTGTTTGTGGTAATAACGCATCAATCTCGCGTATGAGAGAAATAGATGGATTCATAGAGGAAAATAGCTTGCTTAAAACGATGCGATAATGAAGAAAAACCTAAGTAAGGTCAATGGATTTTAACGAATTTATTGGCTTTTTGATTGACCTAAAATGTAGCTAATATTGCACAATAATAGATCAATAAAACTGAGAAGATAAATGACTATTTCTGATTTTTAGATAGTTTTTCTAAAATTAAGCTTATGATAATTAAGTAAAATAAAATAATTTAAAATAACTATTGTTAAAATTGATGGAAAGAGATTTAATATTTTGCTGCTAAATGATGCATTTTAAAATGTATTGCACCAATTTAATTCATTACTATGCTGAGGACCGTGCATTGAAATATAACAATCTAAATGAATTCCTGAATTACGTGCAAGCGCGTGATCCGCATCAACCTGAGTTTTTACAAGCTGTCGAAGAAGTCATGACAAGTTTGTGGCCATTCATTGAAAAAAATCCGGAATATGCAGAGCAGGGATTGTTAGAGCGTTTGGTTGAACCTGAGCGTGTGATTCAATTTCGTGTTTCATGGATGGATGATCAAGGGCAGACTCAAGTAAACCGTGCTTTCCGTGTTCAATACAATTCAGCAATTGGTCCATTCAAGGGCGGTATGCGTTTCCATCCGTCGGTCAACCTATCTATTTTAAAATTTTTAGGATTTGAGCAAACTTTTAAAAACTCACTGACTACTTTGCCGATGGGTGGAGGAAAAGGAGGTTCAGATTTTGACCCTAAAGGTAAATCTGATGCTGAAATTATGAGGTTCTGTCAGGCACTCATGATTGAGCTTTACCGTCATTTAGGTCCCAATACCGATATTCCAGCTGGAGATATTGGCGTGGGTGCGCGTGAAGTAGGCTACATGGCTGGCATGATGAAAAAGCTCAGTAATGACACGGCATGTGTATTTACTGGTAAAGGAATTTCATTTGGCGGTAGCTTAATGCGTCCGGAAGCAACAGGTTATGGTACGGTTTATTTTGCAGAAGAAATGCTAAAAACACGTGGGCTATCTTTTGCTGGTAAAACTGTTTCAGTATCTGGTTCTGGTAACGTTGCGCAATATGCGGCAGAGAAGGCAATGTTCTTAGGTGCGAAAGTGGTTACCTTGTCAGACTCGAACGGTACTGTTTATCTAAAAAATGGCTTTACAGATGAGTTGCTTGCTGAGGTCATGGAGCTGAAAAACGTTAAGCGTGGGCGTATTTCGGAGTTTGCTTCTAAGCATGGTTTTGAATATTTTGAAGGTAAAACCCCTTGGCATATTCCTGTAGATATTGCTTTACCATGTGCTACACAAAATGAATTAACAGGCGAAGATGCTAAAACACTTATTGCTAATGGTGTCATTTGTGTAGCTGAAGGCGCTAACATGCCATCTACACTTGAAGCTGTTGAACAATTTATTGAAGCTAAGATTTTATATGCCCCTGGTAAAGCATCTAATGCAGGTGGTGTGGCAACTTCTGGCTTAGAAATGTCCCAAAATGCAATTCGTTTGGGTTGGACACATGCTGAAGTCGATGAACGTTTACATGCAATCATGAAAGACATTCATGCCAATTGTGTAAGATACGGTACAAAAGAAGACGGTACTGTGAACTATGTAGATGGTGCCAATATTGCGGGCTTTGTAAAAGTTGCTGATGCCATGCTTGCACAAGGTATTTATTAAAATATAGAAATAAAAAATCCGATGCTTTTGCATCGGATTTTTTTAGTCTAAAAATTATTTTTTAGGCTTTTTAACCATTTCTTGCTCTACAATCATATCTAACACATCTGCTTGGCTAGATTGATCAGCTGCTGGGTTTTTCACTTCAAAACGTTTTACACGTAAGATTACGCGTTGGTTTGGATTGTGTTCAAAACCTTCGATTTGACCATAATATAATGACCAGTTTTTGTCGGCATAAGTTTTTACGCCTTTGTCATCATATTTAACTTCACGAACTTGCAAGCAAGTTTGTGGCGCAACACCCGTACAAGATTTAGTTTCTGGTGCTACTTCAAGGAAAACAGTTTTACCTTCAGACTGGTATTTTGCTTCAGGTGTCATTTTACCTGTGAAAGTATATTTCTGACCTTGAGCATCAAGGATTGTTAATGTTGGTTGATCAGCATTTGTCGTATTAAGTTCAAATGGAATCGCACGTTTTTGGAACAGGCTGCTAGAGAATTGTTCCTGTTTCATTAAAGCAGGTTCACACGCCATCATTGTCGACATGACATCAGCAGTTACGATGGTATTGTTTTCAACTTTCCAAGTTGTACCTTGACGGTTACAACCTGTTGCGATAGACAAACGGTCGTTTGTGAAGTTAAGAACGATCGGCTTTTTAGTATTTTGAGGTTGGTATGACCATGAATAATCAGTTAAAGCTTGAGTATTAGTTGCTTTTACACCTTGGAAAATATGCTTTTGACCTGCTTTATCTGTCACGCTTAAGATTACCTGACCATTGCTATTACTAATTTCGATTGGCAATTTTGCTTCACTAAAGATGCTATTAGACAATTGTTCTTGTTTCATTAAATCGTCTTGGCAAGCCATCATTGTCGATGCGAGAGGAGAGGTTACAAGTTGGTTGCCTTCAACTTTCCAAGTACCACCTTGACCATTACAACCTGTGTTAATTGCTAATTTACCATCTGTATTAAAATTAAGAACAAGTGGCTTAGAAGCTTTTACATTTTGATAAGTCCAAGCATATTCACTTAAAGTTGCTGCAAGATTTTGTTGTTGCTCAGATACAATTGGAGCTTGAGTATTTGAAACTGTTTGACACGCCATCAAAGAAAAAGGTAACAACGCAAGAATTAAATATTTAATTTTCATTTAAAAAACTTCAAGTAAAAAAACAACAGCACTAAGCTTAAAACATTCTTAAAAAAATAAAATGTAAACATATGATTGTTTCGGTTTTTAAAATGTATAAGTTTGTAAATTATTCGAATTTTTAATAAAAATAGTGGTATACCCCGCAAAAACGGGGTATTTCCTAAAAATTAATCAAAACGGTATATATCCATACCTAACGAGCCCATTGTGAAGCTGCTATGAACAATCGTAAAACGATGGCCAGTTCCCATTGCAAAAAATAACGGTGCAAAATGTTCAAGAGTTGGATGATTACGTTTTATATAAGGCAATGATTGCCATTCCAACACGCCATCGTAATCTTGATGAGAAAGTTTATTAACAACAGTATTTCTAAACGTTGAAGCCCATTCAGGAACTTTTGAACTATCACCTTGCCATGACAATTCAGCAAGATTATGGGTAATACTTCCAGAACCAATCAATAAAATTTGCTTTTCACGTAAAGGCGCAAGTGTTTGCCCAATTCTATAAATTTCTTGTGCGCTTAAGCTCATTGGTAAGGAAATCTCAACAACAGGAATGTCTGCATCTGGATACATATGTAAAAGAGGCATCCATACACCATGGTCGCGAGGGCGGGTACTATTGGCATGAGCAACGAAGTGAGCATCTGCCAACAACTTTAAGATTTCTTCGGCAAGTTCTGGTTGACCTGGTGCGCTATAGCGAATCTCATACAACTCTGGCGGGAAACCACGGAAGTCATGCCATGTTTCTGGACGTGTTGAACTACTTACTTCAAGCGCTTTACTTTCCCAATGAGCAGACATCACGATGATTGCCTTTGGGGTAGGTAGATTCACACTAAGGCGATGTAAGGCAGGGCCCACTTGTTCTGGATCAAGTGCAAGCATGGGTGAACCATGTGAAATAAACAGTCCGGGAAGGGTTTGTAGTTCCATTTCATTACACCTGAGTTGAAAAGCAGAATAATAGTCATTATGCCAAAATCAGGACATGTTAAAAGTATCCTGATTTCAACGGATTGTTCTTAAAATGAAACGTTTGTTCTTTTTATGCACGGTGATAAGGATGATTATGATTAATAGACATTGCTCGGTAAAGTTGTTCGATTAATAAAACACGAACTAAAGGATGAGGCATGGTAAGTTTTGAGAGTGACCAATGCCAGGCAGCAGCTTTACGTACCTGATCAGACAAGCCATCTGGGCCACCAATAGCCAGTGCAACATCATTACCTTCAAGCATCCATTGTTTCATGGTGTCAGCTAGTTTTTCTGTACTGAGTTCGCGTCCGCCAACTTCTAAAGCAATAAGTGTCTCGTTGGGTTTTAAAGCATTTAAAATACTTTCACCTTCAATTTGGCAGTATTTTAAAATATCTGCTTCTGAGTCATTTTTGCCGCGTTTTGCCATTGGAAGTTCAATCACTTGAGTCTGAACAAAAGGTTGGATGCGTTTGAAATAATCTTCAAAACCAGTAAGTACCCAAGCAGGCATTTTTTGACCAATGGTCAGAATACGAATTTTCATGTGGTCTATTCAGTCAAAACAGCTGACGTATTATACCTGAGGAGACAATAACTGCGGGGGAGTAAGTGAGCATAAAAAACGCAGTCCAAAAAACAGTGTTGGACTGCGATCAAATGATCATCTGTCTGGAGTTCAGATGATCATAGAGAATAAAAACAAGGCTATCTGTAACATAGGATAGATAAGAGTAAATAATAAAATTAATCACTCTTACTTCTTATTATGAGGATGGTTGGATATTTTTCAATCAAATTGTGTAACAAAAAAAAGAGAGCCGAAGCTCTCTTTTTTATTTTTTAATTAGTGACGTGCTGCTTTTGAGCCTTCCACCGGTTTTACAATCGGTGTTTTTGGTAAAGGCTTTGGCATTGAAGTTAATGCTAAAGGCAAGATCTCATCAATACTTTTCACAGCTTTGATTTCTAATCCTTCTTTCACATTGTCAGGGATCTCTGCCAAATCACGAACGTTATCTTGAGGAATAAAGACAAGCTTAATTCCACCACGATGTGCAGCAAGAAGTTTCTCTTTCAAGCCACCGATACGCATCGCACGACCACCAAGACTTGTTTCACCTGTCATCGCGATGTCTGGACGAATCGCAATACCTGTAAATGCTGATACAAGTGCAGTTGTTAATGCCAAACCAGCAGATGGTCCATCTTTTGGAGTTGCACCTTCAGGTAAGTGAACGTGTACATCAGTTTCTTCAAAACGAGATGCTTCAATACCAAGTTCATCAGCACGTGTACGTACTACAGTCATTGCTGCGGTAATTGATTCTTTCATTACGTCACCGAGTGAACCGGTTGTAATAAATTTACCTTTACCTTTAACAGCTGCAACTTCAATAGTAAGTAACTCGCCGCCTACAGAAGTCCATGCCAAGCCATTTACACGGCCTACTTGTGCTTCATCTTCAGCAATACCAAAGTCAAATTTATGTGGACCTAGGTATTCAGGAAGATTGGCAGAGGTAACATCAAGCTGTAAGTTTTTAGACTTTTTACTTACGGCTTCTTTTACCACTTTACGCGCAATTTTAGAAACTTCACGTTCTAAACTACGAACACCAGCTTCACGTGTATAACGTTGAACAATGTCACGAATCGCTTCTTCATGAATTGTTAACTCTTTTGGACGTAATCCGTTGTTCTTAATTGCTTTAGGAACAAGGTAACGTTCAGCAATGTTTACTTTTTCATCTTCGGTATAACCCGGTAGACGAATGACTTCCATACGGTCAAGTAATGCTTCTGGAATATTCATACTGTTCGCAGTACAAATAAACATTACTTCAGAAAGGTCAAGATCAAGATCTAAATAATGATCGTTGAACTTACTGTTTTGTGATGGATCAAGTACTTCAAGCAATGCAGAAGCTGGATCACCACGGTAATCTTGTGCCATCTTGTCAATTTCGTCGAGTAAGAACAATGGGTTCTTCACGCCAACTTTTGTTAAAGACTGCACAATTTTACCTGGCATCGCACCAATATAAGTACGACGGTGTCCACGAATTTCTGCTTCGTCACGTACGCCACCAAGCGCCATGCGAACAAATTCACGACCTGTTGCTTTAGCTACTGATTCACCGAGTGAAGTTTTACCAACCCCAGGAGGACCTACTAAACAAAGGATAGGACCTTTGAGTTTTTTCACACGTGATTGAACAGCTAAGTATTCAACAATACGGTCTTTAACATCATCAAGACCATAGTGGTCAGCATCAAGAATTTCTTGAGCTTTATTTAAGTTAATACTGACTTTACTTGCTTTGTTCCACGGTGTATCTAAAATCACTTCTAGATAGTTACGTACCACAGCAGCTTCACTAGATGCAGGCTGCATTGCTTTAAGTTTGCGGAACTCAGCTTCAGCTTTTTTACGTACATGTTCAGGTAAATCAGCTTCAGCAAGACGTTTCTCAATTTCAGCAACGTCATCTTCAGCACCGCCATTCATATCGGAAAGCTCACGTTGAATGACTTTCATTTTTTCATTTAGAAAGTATTCACGTTGGTTCTTTTCCATTTGGCGTTTTACGCTGTCATGTAAAGTTTGCTCAATTTGCTGTTCAGCAGATTGATTCATCAAGTAGTTCATCAACTCTTGCAAATGAGCTTCAAACTCATCGTACTCTAAAAATTTCTGTTTAATTTCAATATTTAGAGGTACACGAGTTGCTACGAAGAACATCAATTGCAATAAGTCTTCGATTTTATTGGCAGCAGCTACCAGTTCACGTGCATTACGTAATTTTGCTTCTGCATATTGAGCAAATAGGTTACGTAACTCTTGTAAACGAGTTTCTTGAGTTGCCTTATCTACATTAATAGTCATTGGGCTTAAATCGTGTTCAGCAGTCAAATAACTATCTTCATCGATAATTTTTGTGAGCTTAGAACGATGCAAGCCTTCAATAAGTACTTTAATGCAGTTTTCATCATTTTCATGATTAACTACTTGTACAATCTTAGCGACTGTACCGTACTGGTATAAATTGTCGTGATCAATTTCTTCTGTAAGCGAATCTTTTTGCGCAACTACAAATACTAAATTGTCACTGTTACGAGCCACATCAACTGCATTGATCGATTTTTCACGACCCACGAATAGCGCAATTTGCATGTGTGGATAAACCACCACATCACGTAAGGCTAATAGTGGTAATACACTTGGAACCTGAGGCTCTAAGTCAGTTTTTTCATTCATAATAAGTTCAGACATGGGCACTCCTAATGAGTGACAACGAGGTTGCCATGTTTTTTATAGTGATGTGTATTTTAAAAATTACAAGGGCATGACAATAGAAAATGTTGAAAAAAGGACTAATTTAGTCAACTTTTTTTTTTAAATGTTATGAATCAATAGATTAATTCTTAAGAAGAATGAAATTTTGTAGTGAAGCTGAGCATTTTTACTTAATAATTATTCTTTGCCGTACAAGTAAGGAGACCAGCTTTCAAAAAATACTTTATTTAGTTTTATTTTATAATAGGTATTTTTATTAAGTATATTTAAAATTTCATTTATTTTATAATTTATTATTAGTAGTATAACAGCACTATTATTTATAATATACATATGTATTTTAAATAGGTGTTTATTACAGAATAATTATATTAATAATGGTATTTATTTTAGAGTTAATATTCTATTTTTAATGGAGTGCAAGTGTATTTTAAAGAGTTTATTTATTTATTAATTTTATAAAAAATAACCATATATTTAGAGTTATTATTCTATTTTAAAATAAATTTACAAATTATTAACACAATAGAGATAATATGATTTGCTTTTAAAATATATCAATAAATTCAAATAATTAAAAATTAATCAATATTTTTGTTTTGTGAATTTTGTCTCACTTTTTCATAAATTTAAAGGATCTAATGTTTACCCCTTAAATGAGGCTAAAAAACCAAAAAAGGATATACTTAAATTTTTATATAAAAATCATCTTTCAAAATTATAAAAGTGTGGTGAGGTTAGTAAGTCATTTAATTTTTGAATCTACCCTTCATGTTTCAAAGAATATCTTTACCAATGAGTTATTAAAAAAATTATTTATCGAAATAATTAAAATTTTTTTAATGAAGTAAAACGATAGTTTTTAAATATAAATTTAAACTCAATATTTTATTTTTATTATCTATCTAGCCTAAAAAATACAGAACTTAATTACAAAGTTAAATTTGTAGTAAAAAATCATAATATATTTTTTATATTTATTTGATTATATATTGTTCTTTTTTCTTGTTTTTCATCGCATTACATTAAATTTCTGTGATTTACCTCTCATTTTTTCTTTGATATATTTCGCGAAATTTTTCATACCTTTAGTTTTTTGAAACTTTGTGTAGCTTTAGGTAAGTATTGTTTGTTTTTTGTAAAATGCGAGTAAGTATATGAATAAGATATACAAAGTAATTTGGAATGCTTCATTAGGAATTTGGGTTGCTGTTTCAGAAATTGCAAAGGGTCATTCAAAAACTCGTAGTCAAAGAACAAATAATGCTTTGATGCCTTCTACTGAAGCCACCGATGAAGGACTATTTGGAGTAAAAGTCTGGAATTATGTATTAGATATACGTATACCAAATAGTAATCAATATCAACGCTGTCAGTTACGCATTGATTTTAATAAAAAATATTTGGCAGAAAATTTATTTTGGAAAGGTGAGGCATGCGAAGGTTTGGCTACTTGGGGAGGGTATAATCAGTCGCCAGAGCATACTAATTTAATTTTTGAGCGGGCAGCAAGTGTGTTATTCACCTTTGATAGATTTGATAATAATGCTGTTGAACAAGGTGTTCATAGTGTGCAGGAAATTGCTGAACAGATCAAAAAAAGCCAGACAACAACACCAGTTATTGTTTCAGGTTTTACCGATCGATTGGGTAAATTTAGCTATAATCAAGAATTGTCTTCACAGCGTGCTAATACAGTTGCCAAGTTATTGGTTCAACAAGGTATTGATCCTACACGGATACAGATACAGGCGAATAGCCAAACTGATCTATACAAACAATGTGCAGGAAAAAATAATTCACAGCTTATTGAATGTTTAGCGCCAAATAGACGTGTCAATATAAGCTGGTAAATGATCTACCACATAAAAGTAATCCTATTAAAAAGGATTACTTTTATAGATTATAAAAAACTAAGAAAAATTATAATTAATATTTTTATCTATTTGAATTTTTAAATATTTTTATTTAAATTTTCTTATTTACAACTCTGCCAATATTTATATGAAAGATATTAATGCATTGAAAATATTAGAATTTGATCATAAAAAATTGTCTAAATATATCTTATACCTACGTAAAAGTAGAACAAAAATATAAATATCAATAGTTTAAATTTTTTATGAAATAATTAATGAATTTAAATGACAAAAAACACCTTAATCGTAAAAAAATGTAACAAAAGCGTTTTTAATTTTTAACGTTAAGAAAAATTAAAAAATTGATTAAATTACTATTTTTTTCTAAGTATAAAAAAAGTTAACAAAATTTGACAATTGTTGTGACTTTGTTTGATTTTGATATTTAAAAATGTGATTTACTTCTCAAAATAAAAAAGATATTTTCACAAAAAATAAGCAATTTAACTATTTTGATTGCAAAACTTTACAAATGTAGGCGTCAAGTTTACGGGTGGGAATATGAATAAGATATACAAAGTTGTATGGAATGCTTCTGTTGGTACATGGACTGTTGTATCAGAATTGGCTAAAAGTAAAACGAGAACTGGTTCTGTTTCATCATCTTCTGAAATAACTAGTTCACAAAATGAGATCATTTCTAGAGAAAAGAAATTTAGACCTAAGGCCCTTGTATTATCTATCATCTCCTGTTTAGCCGCTTCACATGTGTGGGCTGACTACACAAATTTGTATGGTTCAATTATTGATACAAGTCCAACCATCAGTAATGGTATTGCCATAGGTGCAAACACCGGTACTCCGGCTACTGCAAATGATTCTAACGGATTAGCCGTTGGTTCAAGAGCAAATGCCAGCGCAGCAGATTCAACTGCATTAGGAAATTATGTAAATGCGACAGGGGTAAACTCAACAGTAGTTGGGGGACAAGCAAGTGCTGCTGGCGCGCAATCAATTGCACTTCAAAATAACAGTGATGCAGATCTTGTTGCAGAAGGCTTGGCAACGGGATCATCTTTTACAGCAGTTGATAGTGCTTCTAGTTACAGTGTCGCAATTGGTGCGATGAGCCAAGTTGTTGGTTCAACAGCAGCAATGGCGATAGGAAAAAATGCTCAAGTTAATAGTGGGGCAAATAATGCTACTGCAATTGGTAATACAGCGACGGTAGATACAAACGCCGTTGATGGTGTTGCTATAGGTACTAATAGCTTAACCTCAGCAGCAAATAGTGTATCCCTTGGGCCTAGATCAACCGCAAGTGTAACGAATTCAGTGGCTTTAGGCGCGGGTTCTACAACTACGGTACAAAGTGGTAATTCATATATAACGAATGTTGCAGCATCTACAACCAATGGTGTTGTTTCGGTGGGCTCAGCAACAAATACTCGACGTATTCAAAACGTAGCCGATGGTGCTGCCGATTCAGATGCGGTTACGGTTGCTCAGTTAAAGGATGTAAATAATCGTGCTGTAGGCAATACGACCGCATTGGGTGGTGGTGCAGCATATAATCCTGCAACAGATGTATATACGGCCCCAAGTTATACGATCACTAAAACAGATGGAACAACTTATACTCCTGTTAATACAGTGTCAGGGGCCTTAACTAATCTAAATAATGAAGTTGTAAAACCTATTACTTTCGCTGGTAATACAGGAACTTCAGCAAATAATTTAGGTACAACACTTAATATCACTGGAGCAGGCTCAACTGCTGGAACCTATTCTGGAAATAACTTAAAAACGGCTGTGACTGGTAACACAGTTAATATTCAGATGGCGGATGCTCCTGTTTTTTCTGGTACTGTCACAGCGGGCAACTTAACGACTGGCGGCTCATTAAATGTTACTGGCGCAAGTAAGGTGGTGAAAATGCTGTCGGTGTGACCTTACGTAAAACTGCCGATAATGGACGTTGGTCACTGACTGGTGGTGTAGCCGCAGCTTCTCAAGGTGATCCAAGTGTTCGTATCGGTATTAGTGGTGTAATTGACTAGTTTCGCTAGGCGAGGAAGGCATAAACCTTCCTCATTCTCCATTTCGAGAGTAAAAATATGAAAAATACAGTTAAAGCGTTATTTATTGCTGTTCTTTCTGGCCTAGCAATGGTTAGTTATGCACAAGAAGAAGCAGTATCTCAAAAAAATGTCACATTTCCTAAAGTATCAGATAGCTATCTTAAGCAAGTAAAACGTTATGAGTATGATGACGTTGCGCGCTTAGATTTAGGGCTAAATAAAGACCAGATTCGAGCTCTACTCGGCAATCCACAATTTAGTGAAGGACTTTTTGCAGTAAAAGTCTGGAACTATGTACTAGATATACGTGTACCAAATAGTAATCAATACCAACGTTGCCAGTTACGCATTGATTTTAATAAAAAATATTTGGCTGAACGTTTATCTTGGAAAGGTGAAGCATGTGAAGGGTTGATGGCTTGGGGCGAAAATAATCAGCCTCCTGCAAGTAGTACTGCGGTTAATGGACGTACAGCGAGCGTTTTATTTGCTTTTGATCGATCTGATGCTAGTGCAATACAGCAAGGTTTAAACAATATAGACAACGTTGTCGATCAGATTAAGCAAATCCCATCAACAACACCTATTATTGTTTCTGGATTCGCAGATCCATTAGGTAAATTTAGTTATAACCAAGAGTTATCATCTAAACGAGCGAATACAGTTGCCAAATTACTTGTAAAACAAGGGATAGACCCAAACCGTATTCAAATACAAGCGAATAGCCAGACTGATTTATATCAGCAATGTTCAGGTGGTCATAATTCTCAAGTTATTCAATGTTTAGCCCCGAATAGACGTGTTAATATAAGTTGGTAAACAGCCTGTCACGAAAAAGTAATCATCCCTAGGATGGTTACTTTTTTCGTTTAAAGGGACTAAAAAATTAAAAGAGTATATTTAAAAATATTATTTTTTATAAATTTTATATAAAAATCATCTTTTAAAATTATAAAAGTGCTGTGGCGTGAGTAAACCATCTAATGGTTGATCCCAGCTTTGACGTTCTAAAGTATGTTCAATAAATTGAAATTGATGAGCCAATCCTAAACGATAAGGTTTATGCTTTGCACTTGCTAATGTACGATCATAATAACCACCACCCATACCAATACGTGTTCCGTAGTGATCACAAGCTAAAAGCGGCATAAGTAGCAAATCAAGCTGTGACACATGTCTTCCTCGCGTTGCCATAGGCTCCTTCATACCTAAGGGATGGTGAGAAAAGCGACGATTTAAATACTGGTTTTTATTTATCTTTATCCACACTAAACGTTGGTTCATCGAGCAAATCATTGGTAAATAAACTTGTTTATTCTTTTTAAAACAGAATTTGATAAGAAGATCAGTATGAATTTCACCAAAAGCGTGCAGATATAAACCAATTTTTTTGGATGAATGAAAAATAGGAAGGTAATTTAGGTAGTGTAAAACATTAAGCTGAGCCTTTTTTTGCTCAAATTGGGTTAAAGAACGTCTTTTAGATCTTAAATTTTTTCTAATAAAGCTGAGTTCATTCATGGATAAATCTAACAAAGACTTGAGATGATTCGTGCAAAATTATATCCATTTTTCTTTAGCTTCACCGAACTTTAAACGTTATAAAAACAGTCTAGTTGAATCGAAAATAAAAATAACTGTGTTCCTAAAAAGCCTCTATATAATATTTTTTAGTTTTTTTACGTATTTACAGTATTTATTTACATTTAATCAGGATAAGTATATTTAAAGATGAATATGAAACTTTAAAGTCTATGAAGTTAAAAATTTTATTGATGATGCTATGTGCTGCTTTGCTCAGTGCGTGCACGAAACAGGCAGAATCTGAGGCTCCTCAAGTTGATTACAAGACTCAATTCGAAGAGTCTGATCGAAAAATTGGCGAGTTTTTAGATCAATTAGATAGTCCAAAGACACCGCAAGAAGTTAAAGTTAAAATTTTGTGCCATGATTATCCTGATCTCTACAAAAAGCAATACATGCCTGCATTAATAAAAATTTCGCCTAAGCCTTATACCGAAGAAAAATTACTATCAGATCTGAAAAGCGCAACAGATTACTATAAGGGAAGTTTAGGAATAAAATGTGATAATTAAAGTTTGTTGTTTATCACGTAAAAATTAATAATTGTGAATTGATTGGCATTATTTAGTTGTGCTAAATTTCTTTCTGCTCCTTATTTAAATTTTTCGCTGGACTTAAGATGCAAATATTAAAATTTTTGCAGAGTTTTAATACGGTCGGTAGCTATTTAACACTTGCCTCTATCTTGCTAGCAAACATGCAGAATTACGAAGGGAAATCGTTTTTTAACTAAGTGAAATTTAATAATTAATGCAAGGTAGAGATATGAAATTTAAAATATTATTACTCAGTTTTATTGCCACAGGTTGTTATGCTAACGATAATATAAATGATCCTGATATTTGTAATATCGTAAAAAAAGTCGCTTATAACGTAATGGAAGCAAGGCAAAAAAAAGTACCTGCACAAGATTTACAACAAATTGCTGATGGCCTTACAGAAGAAAAAGCAAAGCAGCTTTATCAAGACTTAATCAACTCAGCTTATGCTGCTAAAGTATTCAAAACAAGCTTCTTTAAACGTAAAGCCATCGAAGATTTTCAGACAGGGTGGTATCAAGAATGCTTACATCGAAATGAGCAATAAATAGCAACAGAAATATATTTAACTTTTAAGTTTAGCTAATGAGCTAGAAAGGCAAAATACTAAAAATAGACTGACAGGTCTGTCTTTAAATTATAATTATATAATAAAATTAATGCTCCGAAGATGCCGCTGCATGTGTCGTTACCCTGAACCCGACGAGTTCAAGGTGGACGCGACGTATACTTGCTGGGTTTCCTACTCTAAGGTAGGCATACACTCTAAATATACAGAACGCAATCCATAAGTTTAAGTATCGGCAGGGGAATAGACCCGCTGGCGAACATCCCAGAGATAGCTTAAGTATAACCGATCTGGTTCCATTGGCAATCATCTGAGTTTATTGAACTGTAAAGTTAGGCTTCATTTGATGAAGCTTTGTACACTAAAAGTATATATAACAATCATGTGGTACATAAGATAGGTCAATACAAAAATGCCCTGCACTATAAATGAATAGAGCAAGGCATTTTTATTGATACAAGTCGATTAAACAGTTTGTTCAACATCTTCCAAAATAGCCTGTAATAGGCGTTCACAGTGTGTATATTCTTGCAAAGATTTATTTAAACTTAACACTTCTTGGGTAAGCTGTAAGGCAACCATAATAACAAGCTTATTGTGCTCAACACGAGGGGCACTACGGCGCATATTGTTGAATCTCTCATTAAGAAGTTCAGCTGCACGTTCAAGCTCATCTTTTTTATCTGATGTTGTTGCAAGTCTAAATGTTTGCTCAATCAGACGAAGCTCTACCATGACTTGTTCACTCATGATTGGGTCTCCTCACCAGCTTCCGCATTTGGGTGAGCAAGTTGCTGAATTTCTTGCGCGTGTTGATCTTGAGCTGTACCTAAAATTGCTAAACGTTGAATAATTGCTTCAACCTTTGCTTTGGCAAGTTCATTTTTTTGTAACAAACGGTCACGGTCTTGCTGCAAGTCGTGTAACTCTTGTTGAGTTTGACGTTGGTGTGACTGAAGTTTTTCTTTGGTAACGCGTAACTCATTACGCTCAGCCAAAATTTCTTGAAAACGATTTTTTAAATCGGTCGTACTTTTTTCTAGGCGGCTGTAACGCTCGGCAAGTGTGTTAGCATCTTGATTCAATTGTTGAAATTGACCTTGTAGCTGAGTGAGTTGCTCAGTTAGTGTCTCAATTTCCTCTTGTTTTTTAGTGATGATGCTATTTTTTTGCACAACTTGTGCGTGGTGCTCTGTTTCAGCCAGTTCTTTAGCTTCCAAGAGAGTAGAATTTTCACTCTCTAGATGATGTAAGCGTGTTTTTAAAACGCCAATATGCGCTTGTAGCCGCTGTAATTGTTCTAACATAACGAGGTCGCACAGAATTGCAATCAAAGGTAATATATACGAAGTATAGAGATTGGATAAACGAATGCAAGACGATATTTCAGGCTGGACAGAATGGAACGCTCATTTTGAAGGAATTGAAGAAATTTCAAGCCCTAGTGAGTTACATGGTTTACTAACAGGTATTGTTTGTGTGACAGAAGCGCCTACGCGTGAAGAATGGACACAAATTTTAACAACTCTTAATGTTCCTGATTTAAATGAAGAAGCTTTAGCGCTTTTAACCGATGAAACAGAAGATGTAGCACATGCGTTGTCGGAAGATGAATTGGATTATTTGCCAATGCTTCCAGACGATGAACATACGCTTCAAGATCGTGTGCAAGCATTATCAGACTGGTGTGCTGGTGTTGTTCTTGGCTTTGGTTTGGCATCAGGCCATGTTCGTGCTGATGAGCGCGAATTAATTGAACATTTGCAAGATGTGGCAGCAGTAGAGTTTGAAGACTCTGATAACGACGAAGAAGGCGAAAGCAGTTACGAAGAATTGTATGAGTTTGTACGCCTTATTCCAGTGAGCTTATCTATTGGTAGAAAGAAAGTAACAGTGGCTGAAAGTTCATTGTTGAAAAACTTTTATGCAAAAAGTAAAACTTCTACTGTAGGCACTCTAGATCAAAATATTGTAGAAATGTTTACACCACATCGCCCAAGTTAATTGAGGCGATGTGTTATTGGCTGTGTTTAATTTTTTGACTTTAAAATTCTAAATCAAGTAGATCATTATGAAATTGCCTCAAGCTGATTTTCAACATCGCAGAAACCGTCTAGCAGAAAAAATGGGCCCAAACAGCATTGCGATTATTGCGACGCGTGAGGAAATGTACCGTAATCGTGATGCGGATTATAAATTCCGTGCCGATAGTAGTTTTTTCTATTTGACGGGTTTTGCAGAGCCTGAGGCAGTTGCTGTCATTGAAACCTTTGATGACGTTACAGACTATAGCTATAGTCTTTTTTGCCGTGAACGTAATCGCGAGATGGAAATCTGGAATGGATATCGTGCGGGAATTGACGGCGCAATTGAAGAATACGAAGCAGATGAAGCTTATGCAATTGATCTGCTTGATGAAGAAATTATTGAAAAATTATTAAATAAAGAGCGTCTTTATTATCGAATCGGACACAATGCTGCATTTGATGCCAGAGTAAGCCAATGGATCAAAAAAGCGAATGCCGAGCATCGTCATGAAGCCGCTCCAGCCCAGTTAGTTCAATTAGATCGCATTATTGATGAAATGCGGTTAATTAAATCACCCCAAGAAATTGAGCTGATGCAAGTTGCCTCAAAAATTAGTGCTAAAGCACATACCCGCGCGATGCAAACTGTTCGCCCTGGCATGATGGAATATGCACTAGAAGCCGAACTCAATTATATATTTGGGCAAAACGGCTGTGTGCCTTCATATAACAGTATTGTTGGTGGTGGGGCTAATGCCTGCATTTTGCACTATGTTGAAAATAACCAACCACTCAAAGATGGTGATTTAGTTTTAATTGATGCTGCTTGTGAATATGAGTTTTATGCATCGGATATTACCCGTACCTTTCCTGTAAATGGAAAATTTAGTGCTGAACAACAAGCATTATATGAGGTGGTATTGGCCTCTCAATATGCAGCGATTGATGCAGTACGTATTGGTAATTCGTACCGTGAGCCTCATGAGGTTGCGGTCAAAATTTTAACGGAAGGCTTAGTTAGTTTAGGTTTGCTCAAAGGTGATGTGAGTGAGCTGATTGAAACTGAAGCTTATCGTCAATTTTATATGCATGGTACAGGCCATTGGTTAGGTATGGATGTACATGATGTTGGTTCTTATAAAAAAGATGACGACTGGCGCCAATATGAAGAGGGTATGGTTGTTACTGTTGAGCCAGGTTTATATATTGCGCCCGACGATGAAACAGTAGATAAAAAATGGCGTGGTATTGGCATTCGTATTGAAGATGATGTAGTCGCAACCTCAAAAGGCCCACGAGTTTTAACGGCCGACGTGGTTAAAGATATTGCAGATATTGAACATTTAATGGCGCAAGCTAAAGCATAATTAAACGTATTCGCCAAAGGAGCAAAACTCGATGCAACAACAAGTGATTATTGTAGGTGGGGGTATGGTGGGTTTAAGTCTTTCCCTCATGCTGGCGAAGGCTAATATCGCGGTAAAGCTATTAGAAGCTGTGAAATACCCAAACTATGATGATCAAAATGTTGCCCCTTACCATTCCAGTTTTGATGCGCGGAATACGGCTTTATCACGTCGTAGTGTACAGATTTATCAGAAGCTAGGGTTATGGGATGCATTACAACAACATGCTACCCCAATTTTGCAGGTTCACATTACTGAGCAAGGCAGTTTTGGTAAAGCACGTTTAGTTGCAGAACAAGAAAAAGTCGAAAGCTTTGGACAAGTCATTGAGAATGCGTGGCTCGGTCGTGTTTTATTAACTCAAGTACGCCAACAACCTTTGATTGAACTGATTGATGGCGTACAAGTAACCGCTTTAACTCAAGACGCTGAACAGGTACATATTGAAGCTCAGCGTGGTGATGAACTTTTAAAGCTTGAGTCAAAATTATTAATTGCAGCAGATGGTCGTGATTCTTTCTGTCGTCAAGCAATTGGTGTGGGTGTTGAGGTCCACGACTATGATCAGGTTGCGATCGTTACGACTGTTCAAACTTCAAAGCCACATGAGCATGTAGGGTTTGAGCGTTTTAGTGCATTAGGGCCTTTAGCTTTATTGCCGTTACCGGGTGAATATCGTCGCTCAGTGGTATGGCCTGTTAAAAAGGGCACTGAAGATGAGTGGTTAGGCGAAGAAAATGACCAACACTTTTTAGATGCCTTGCAAAAAACGTATGGTGATAGAGCGGGTAAATTTGAAAAAACAGGCAAACGCTTTAGCTATCCGCTTTCACAAGTACTTGCGCATAAACAAGCGGTTGGACGCGTTATTTTAATGGGTAATGCAGCGCACACAATCCATCCGGTTGCAGGGCAAGGTTTTAATTTATGTCTGCGTGATGCAGATGTATTGCTTCGTTATTTAGTAAATCAGTTAAGTACATCTGATGATATTGGTAATCCAGATAATTTACTTGCCTATGAACAAGCCCGTTTATCTGACCAACAGCGCGTGATTAAGTTCTGCGATACGGTCGTTCGGGGCTTTAGTAACCAAAACCCATTATTAAAATTAATCCGTAATACGGGATTAATTGCATTTGATGTCATTCCGGGTGTTAAGCCATTGGTAGCCAACTATGCAATGGGGTTAAAAGCATGAGTGAAGTGTTAGATGTCGTCATTGTTGGTGGTGGACTGGTTGGTGGCTTAACTGCTTTATTACTTGCACAAGGTGGAGTACAGGCTACCGTGCTTGATGCTGCCCCTGTACTTGATGTTGAAAAGACATTGAGCGTAATGAATCCACGTGTTTTAGCGCTCAGCCAAGCGACGATTCATTTACTTAAAACAGTCAATGTTTGGGATGATTTAGCACGTCAAATGCCTTATACCGGCATGCAGGTGTGGAACCTAAATGGCTATGGTGAAATTAATTTTGGTCATGAGTCTGTACAAAGACCAATGCCAGAGCAAGCTTTGGGCTCTATGGTTGAGCCAAGTGTATTGAATGTTGTTATTCAACAAAAAATGCTTGAGCAGCTAACAGATTATCGTACTCAAGTCCGTGTGACACGTATTGAGCAAGGTGTTGGGTGTTGGCATATTCAATTGGCAGATGGCACAACACTTAAAACTAAACTGCTTATTGGCGCAGATGGTGCCAATTCATTTGTACGTGAACAAGCCTTTATCGATCTAGACGTACTAGATTACAAGCAAGCAGCGATTAGTTGTGCAATTAAGACTTCTAAGCCTCATCACTATGTTGCTCGTCAAATCTTTTTACCTACAGGGCCTTTGGCATATTTGCCGATGGCGAGCCTTGAAAAAAGTGAAAACGGCTATTGGCAGTCCATTGTCTGGACACTGCCAGATGATTATGCTGATGAATATTCGGCTTTAAGTGATAGCGAGTTTATGCAGCTTTTAACTCGAGAAAGCCAACATATGTTGGGTGAAGTGTTAGATGTTCGTTCAAGAGCACAATTTCCATTGAAAGCGCGCGCTGCAAAACAATACGTTAAAGCTGGCCTAGCCCTAATCGGTGATGCAGCTCATGTGATTCATCCACTTGCTGGACAAGGGGTGAATATTGGTTGTTTAGATGCAGCGGTACTCTGTGATGCACTATTGCATGATTTAGGCCGTGGCGTATGGGCGCATGAACAAACCTTAATGCGTTATGAACACCGCCGTAAAGGACAAAACGATGCGATGATGCATAGTATGTCGGCTATCGGTTGGTTGGAAAGTTCTGAGCTATTTCCATTGATTTGGGCCAGAAATGCCGGACTCAAGCAGGTTGAACAAATTTCACTCTTAAAAGAGCGTTTTATGCAACAAGCAAATGGTTTAGGGGCTTTACAAAACACCCAGTATAGTCGTTAAAATAATTACGAAGTTTATGCTCTACTGGTCTAAATAAATATCAGTAGATATTTTTTAAACAATCATTTATATATCATTACCAAATCGGTCAGAAAAGATACGGATTTGACCAATTTGGCTCTTTGCTAAATGCAAAGAGATTGCTAAATTTCTGAGGTCTCAAAGACCATAGCGATGATGCAATACAAATCATTGTGGGGAGTGTAAATATGACAGATATCAATGATTATGAAGATGCAGAAGATTCTGCTGTAGATGAAGATGAAGCCAAAGCGGCTGAGAGTGGCGCGGCTGACGAAGAAGCAGGCAACTTAACTGATGCTGATCTTGCTGAAGCAGAAACGCTTACCGTAACTGCGAAACAAAAACAGCGCCAAGCATTGGAAGATGAAGTTGCTGCATTTTTAGCTCGTGGTGGGAGAATTACTGAAGTTCCGCCAGATGAACATAGCGACCTTTAATAATAAAAAAGCATCACATGAGTGATGCTTTTTTATTGGCTTTTAGGTTGAGTTAAAGGTTGTTTTGCAGCTCTTTTAAAATGCCGCATTCGTCTACTGTACGGTCGGTCGAGCAATGTTGTTTTAAATCGATGAGTGTTTCTTTTAAAAGTAAAAGTCGTTCAATTTTTTGCGATACTTCAATCAAATATTTATTCACCAAATTATCAATTTCCGTACATGCCTGCTTTGGCTGAGCTTTCATTTCTTTTAATGTTTTAATATCACTTAGAGAAATATCTAATTCGCGACAATGTTTAATAAATAATAGGTCCGCAAGTGTTTGATCTGTGTAAATACGATAATTATTTTCTGAGCGTTGAATACGGTCGAGTACACCTACTTTTTCGTAATAACGAATAGTGTCGATTGGAACATCTGCTTTTTTTGATAATTGGCCAATAGAAAGACTCATAAGACTTGACTCTGGAGCTACTCAAGGGTTTTTAATGACTATAAAAGAGTTCTTGAGGAAATAAAATGGCCGGATGTGGATGTGCTTCAACATGTTCACCTACAAAGAAAGTCAGCCCACGCTTTAAAAAAGCGCTATGGATTGCACTTGTGATTAATGCACTCATGTTTGTAGTTGAAATTGTAGGTGGCTACAAAGCTCAATCTGTTTCATTATGGGCAGATGCATTAGATTTTGCAGGAGATGCAGCAAATTATGCTTTGTCTTTAGTTGTACTCTCGATGAGCCTTTATTGGCGCGCAACTGCAGCTCTTGTTAAGGGTATTACGATGGCCGCTTTTGGTTTCTTCGTCATTGCAAAAGTGGTATGGTCATTTTTTCATGGTGTTTCACCTGAACCGATGGTTATGGGGGCAATTGGGGTGATGGCTTTAATTGCTAACGTTTCCGTTGCTTTAATGCTTTATGCATTTAGAGATGGGGATGCCAATATGCGTTCTGTCTGGCTGTGTAGTCGAAATGACTCTATTGCCAATATTGCTGTAATTTTAGCGGCGGTTGGCGTATTTGGAACAGGCACTGTATTTCCGGATTTATTAGTAGCCTTTGTGATCGCATATTTAGGTGTTTCTTCAGGTTATGCTGTGATTAAGCAATCATTACAAGAAAGAAAACAATCAAAGATAATGTTGGGTTCAGAAGCTTAATTTTAATCGTATAAACAAAAAAGTACCATTTAAGCATGGTACTTTTTTGTTTTTGAATGCGTTAGATGAGAATTGATATTGCAATACTCCACATAACGCAACCAATAATAAAATCTAAAATTTTCCAAGCTTTGGGATTGATAAATAAAGGTTTTAGGAATCTTGCACCATAACCTAAACTGAAAAAGAAAATCCAAGAAGCAAGTATGCTGCCTAAAGCAAAACTAATTTTATCTTCTAGCTGTGTTGCAACCGAACCAATCAGCACAATAGTATCTAAATAAACATGTGGATTGAGCCAAGTAAAGGCCAGACAAGTTACAAGTGCTTGGGTTAAAGTCTGTTTTTGGCTGCTATCAAGCTCCATGCCTTGATTCGTTTTAAACGCGGCATAGAAGGCTTTTGCACCATAGACAAATAAAAACGTTGCTCCTAAATATTTCGCGACTGTAATTAAGATAGGTGATGCTGTCATAATTTCGGCAAAACCTAATACACCGCAAGCAATTAAAATCGAATCCGACAGTGCGCAGATTAAACATAACCAAAATACATATTGCTGTTTGAGCCCTTGTTTTAGAACAAAAGCATTTTGAGCACCAATCGCTACAATTAGGCCGCTACCAATACCTAAACCTTTAAAAAATACACTCAGAGAAAGCATAACCATTAAGTAGAAAAAAATCAGATGCGGGAATTATCTGTCTTTTTATAAAGAAATAAGTAAAATTAAGAATATTTAGGTTTGGCTAAAAATAATTTAGGTTTTATATGTTGGATAGTAAGCAGTGTGAAGCTTTTCTTGCGGTTGCAGAAGTCGGAAGTTTCGATGCAGCAGGAGAACATTTATGTATCACTCCGTCTGCTGTATCACTACGTGTACAAGCACTAGAAAAATATTTAGGGCAGATTTTAATAATACGTGGCCGTCCATGTGTGCTTACACAAGCAGGGCAAACCTTACTCCAGCATTTACGTCATACAAGGCTAATGGAGCAAAATTTATTACAAGGTTTAATGGGGAAGTCCTCTGAATCGGAATTTTATAAAATTGCGTTGGCTTCAAATGCAGATTCATTAGCAACTTGGCTTTTACCCACTATTCAGCAAACATTGTTCAAAGAAAAAATAGTGTTAGAACTAAAAATTGATGATCAATCTCACACACATACTTTGCTAGAAACAGGGCAGGTCAATGCATGTATTACAGCAGAAGAGCAGGTGATGGCGGGTTGCTTAGCTCAGCCTCTTGGTAAAATGCGCTATAAAATGCTCGCCTCGGCTGACTTTGTAAATCGGTGGTTTCGTGGTGGAGTTAACCGAGAAGTTTTAAGAAAAACGCCGGCAGTTATTTTTAACCATAAAGATTTAATGCATTCGGAAGTTTTATTAAAAGGTTACGGTTTACCGATGCAGAGTTATCCTTATAGTTTTATTCCGGCAACAGATGCCTTTGTCAAAGCAATTCAGCTAGGTTTAGGCTATGGAATGGTGCCTGAACTTCAGGTTCAACCCTTGCTCGAAAATGGGACACTTGTTGATATTATGCCTGAGGCTCAACTCGATATTCCTTTATATTGGCATCACTGGAAAAGACAGTCGAAACAACTTGATGTACTGACCGAGACCATTGTTGAATCAGAAAGACATATCTTGAGATAAACTCAAGAACGAGAACGTGCATAAAAGTTTGAAACGTGTTGAATATAAAACTCTATGTCTTGCGCTGAATAACCTAAAAGTTGTCCGATTCTACGGTCTAGTGCTAAGCGATCTTCAAGTTGAGTTTCCTTTATTGATTTTTCAATACATAACACGAGTTCATTCAAATCTGCTAAAGAGGCATCTTTATAGATCAGCATAATTGAAAAAGGTACAGATAAAGACGTCTCAATATCTTTACTGAGTATAGTTAAAGTACCTTGCTCAAGGTGCTTCACAAATTCAGTAGGTAATAAGTCATAAAATAAAGCAATCGATTTATGACCAGACAATAATAATTCTAGTTCTTGCCCTTCATGAGGCCCAAGTTTTCCAAGCTGTTCAGTCATATCAATACTCTTGTTTTTATGATTAATATTATTATGCAAAATTCATGCGCGGGATGGCTTAAAATATTTGCCATCACCGCATTTATTAAAAAATTAAGATTGGGTTAACTCAAGTGCACGTTGATAAGCGACTTTTTTCTTAATACCCGTTAAATCAGCAGCCAGTTGAGATGCTGCTTTAACCGATAAATCTTGAAGTAAGCGCTTTAAAAGTTCATCTAGTTTTTCTTGTTCCAGATCTGTTTTTTCTGGGGCACCGCCAACCACAAGAACAATTTCACCTTTTTCTTGGTTATGGTCATTTTCAATAAAAATAACCAAATCTTTTAAGGTCATTTTCTTGATCGTTTCAAATGTTTTGGTAATTTCACGTGCGAAACCGACAGGACGATTTTCACCAAATACTTCAGTCATATTTTTTACGCATTCTAAAATACGGTGTGGTGCTTCATAGAAAATTAAGGTCTGAGTTTCATTTTTAAGCTTTTCGAGTTGCGAAATACGTTGAGAAGCTTTTGATGGCAAAAAGCCTTCAAAACTAAAACGGTCACTTGGTAAGCCCACAGCACTTAACGCAGCAATTGCAGCACATGCACCTGGTACAGGTACAACCCTAATACCATTTTCTTGAGCAGCACGAACCAGTTTGAAACCTGGATCACTAATAAGTGGTGTGCCTGCATCACTAATCAAAGCAATATTTTCACCAGCAAGTAGCTTTTGAACTAACTGCTCAATTTTATTACTTTCATTATGGTCGTGGCATGCGGTAAGTGGGGTAGATATATTATAGTGTTTGAATAATTGAGCTGACTGGCGTGTATCTTCGGCAGCAACAACAGAAACTGATTTTAAGATATCAATTGCACGGAAAGTCATATCATCTAAGTGCCCGATTGGGGTGGCTACAACAAATAACTGAGCACTCATTTGGTTTTTACTCCGTACAGATAAACAATTTTAATCGGTTAGTGTACCCGAAATTCTGTTTTTGGCGTGAACAATGTCAGTAGGCTTTTTATTTTTCAAAACATTTGCTTTTGATTTACTCAATTCAAAATATAAAAACGCAGAATCGGTATTAAGAGCATTTACATTTAAAAAAGGGGAAACAAAAAAATCATGTTAGTTGCACAGCAGTTGGGCCAATGGGCTGAACAAACAGCACTAAAACTTTTAAAAGAACAAAATTATGAATGGGTCGCCAGTAATTATCATTCACGTCGTGGAGAGGTAGATTTAATTGTAAAACGCGGTAACGAATTGATTTTTGTTGAGGTAAAAGCGCGAGGGCAGGGAAATTATGGTCAAGCTTGTGAAATGGTGACTTTAAGTAAACAGAAAAAAATAATTAAGACGGCGATGAGGTTTTTACAGCGCTACCCATCTTATCAGGATTTTTATTGTCGTTTTGATGTGATTTGTTTTGATTTTCCACAGAAAATTGCAAAAACAGTACAGCAAGACTTTTCGAAATTCCATTATGATCTGCAATGGATCGAAAATGCATTTACTTTGGATTAAGAGTTCATTACTCTTTTGAGCAAATTAAAACCGATGTTTATGATCAAGCCAAGAAGAGATTGATAGGAGTCTGGTGGAGTGTTGAAACGTATTGCTGTAACAGCGCTTTGTGTCGCAAGTTTGTCAGGTTGCGCAAGTTTTATTTCTGGTGGAACAGGTACAGCTCCAGTTGGAACAGATAGTGGTGTACGTAGCTTAGGCCAAGTATTTATTGATTCTTCAATTAAGCGTACAGCGAATATTAACCTCTATAAGCTTGATCAGCGTTTTAAACAATCTCGTATTAACATCGAAAGCTTCCATAGCACAGTATTGTTAACTGGTCAGGTGCCAGACCCATACTTGAAACAGTTGGCAGAAGATAACGTTAAAGCCATGAGTGATGTGAAAGCTGTACATAACTATATTACAGTGGGTAACAAAGTAAGCTATAACACGATCATGCAAGATGCTGGGGTAACCGCAAATACACGTGCTTTATTAATGAAAGCGCCAGTTGTATCGGACAGTAAAGTACTTGTCCATACCGAGGATGGTGTTTTATATGTAATGGGTCGTTTAAACACAGCTGAAATTAATGACTTAAACAATGTGCTGCAAAATGTCGGTAACGTGACTAAGATTGTAACGCTTATTGATAACATTGATTTAGCGCCTGCTCCGGCAGCATCGACTGGCAACACAACAACTACGCCGGTAATTAATAATGTTCTTGCTCAACCAACAGTTCAAACTCCTGTTGCAATTGATCCGGACCAGACAGATCCAGCATCATCTACTGCACAATAAAATATGAACCTGATTGAACAATTACAAAGTAAAATTGAGCAGGCGAGAACTCTTTATAAAGAGTTCCGCCTGTATGATTTGGGGAGCTTTGCTTTAAACCGTTTTACACCAAAAGATGGTTTTGAGCAGGTTTTAAATGTGCGTTATGGCTTAAAGCCTCGCCATCGTCTAGATATTTATCGTTCTACTAAACGCTTAGCTCATCGACCACTCATTGTTTTTGTACACGGTGGTGCTTGGCAACATGGTAATAAACGAGACTATTTATTTATTGGCGAAGCATTTACAAAAGAAGGTTATGACGTTGCTGTCATTAACTATCAACTTGCGCCAAAAAATATTTTTCCAAGTTATGTAGATGACTTAACGCAAGCGTTAAATTATTTGCATCAAAATCAGGAAAAACACGAAATCTCGACTGAGAATGTTGTGCTTATGGGACATTCGGCAGGTGCATTTAATGTAATGTCGGCTGTTTATCACCCTGACTCACCTAAGATTGAATGTTTAGGGAAAATTAAGGCAATAGTCGGATTAGCTGGTCCGTATCATTTTGATTATAAGGGTGATCCGCTTGCTGAAGATGCTTTTGATCAAGGTGTTTCTTATAAAGAGGTGATGCCTTATTATTTTGTAAATCAAAATAATATTAAGCATTATCTACTCATGGCTGAAAATGATCAGCTCGTAAAGCAACATAATACTTTGGATATGGATCAAGCCCTTAGAGAGAAGGGAAATCATAGCCATATTGCTATTATCCCTAAAACTGGCCATATAACGATTTTGGCCAGTCTATCGAGTTTTGTAAGTCACTACTTCAGAACAAAACGAACCATTTTGCACTTTCTTGATGAAGTATTCTAAAACATCTGTTTGAGAGCGCGCAGATTACTTCGCTTGAGTAATCTGCGTAATCATTGCGTGTGCAATACTGCCTTTAAATGGAATTTCAGGAAGCTGATCAAATTTAAAGAATTGTGCATCGGCAATTTCATCTTCCTGCAAAGAAATCTCGCCTGACTCATATTCAGCTTTAAATGCAATCATAAGATTACTTGGAAATGGCCAAGGCTGGCTTGACATATATTGAATATTTTTAAGTTTAAGGCCCACTTCTTCTAAAGCTTCGCGTTGAACAGCTTCTTCAAGAGTTTCGCCAACTTCGACAAAACCTGCAATCAAACCATACATGTTAGTTTTATTGTGAATTGATTTTGCTAATAAGATTTCATCATCACCTTTAGTAATGATAGTAATGATGCATGGGTTTACGCGAGGGTACTGATGATAACCACAAGCAGGGCATACCATTGCATATTCGGTTGAGTGGACTTCGGTAGCGTGTCCACAGTGGCTACAAAATTTGTGATTACGTCGCCATTCGAGCAACTGTACAGCACGACTTGCCTGTAAAAATTGCTCTTTTGACCAGTTGGAAATAAGTTGACGAATTGGAACGAGTTGCAGACCTTCTGGTATAGCTTCTTCACTCAGCAGGTCACGTGCAATGACCTGTTCGTCATGAGTGAAAAGCAGATCACTTGCTAACTTTTCGACTTTGGGTAATTGGAAGTTTTGGTCAACCAATAATTGTTGGTGATGAAAAATATAAGCAAGTGATAATTCAGACATTAAGCTGCCTTTTTTTGAAGTTGTTGACTACTTAGCAATGCTACATCAAACATGGATTGTAGAACAGGCTGTTTATTTTTTAAATTGTCAACTAACATATCTAGTCCAGCTAATACGTTAAAAATACAATGAATCTGGTCATGACTAAAAGGTTGGTTCTGTTCGATTTGCTGCTGTACAAATTTAGCAGTTTCAAGCAAAGCATTTTGTTGAACCGTACTTCCTAAAAATTCAGCCGCGCCAGCCAATTCTTTTAATGAGCCTGCAATCGCTTCAATATTTTGAGTTTGATCGTTGGCATATAAAGTCAAACTTTGGCATACAAAATCGATTAAATTTTTTGTCTCATTTAATAACATTTCATGTGCTTCATCTAAACGATCTAAAGAAATATTAGTGTTGTTCACACGAATTTGTAGACGGTTCGATGAATAATGGCGTACTAAAATACCAATAGCGTTCATAGCAGATAAAATGCTCTTCATGAGCTGCTGAGCATAGTTTTCATTACTCAATATATTGATTTGACTTAAACTGCTGGCTTGTTGGGAAAGCTCTGAAGCAGCTTCATTTAAGTTAAGTAATTTAAAAGTATGAGCAAGTTGCATAAGGCTGCTTTGAAGTTGCTGAGCCTTTTCTGGCGACATGTTTTGGTAGTTATATTCAATATCATTACGAACTTTATTCATTTCGCTTAAGATTAATTGACTGACCGTTTGCATGGTATCAAAGTCTGGTCCATACAAATGTTGGCTCAGTGCTTTAAGTTGAGTGTCGGTGAGAAACTCATGACCAATGTTTAGTTGCCCACGAATTTGCTTTGCGAGGTGATCTTCTTGTCCAATTACAATACTGATGATATCTGCTAATGCAGTTAATTTTGCTTCAAAGCTTTCTGGCGATGCTAAAAATAGGCCTATAGCATTTTCAAGATTAATCAATACACGTAAGCGAGCATCATTTAAAACAAGTTCATCAATATGATTAAAGGCGGAGTTCACTAATTGCCAATATTGTTGGCTTGGTTGACCATGAGCCATACTGATTAAATAGCTACCAACAAGTTTGAATGCCTGAAAGTCTCGAGCACTTTCAGTTTTATTTAAAAACTGATGCAAAGATAATTTATAAAGCTGATGGATAAATTGAGTTTTTTCATTGATGAGCACATCGGGTAACGGTAACTCAAGTGAAGTTGTTGTAAGGTTTGAAGCAATCTGCTGGCCAGATGAGGTTAATGGCTTGTTTAAGGCTTTTTCTAAATTGTTTAGAGTGTCCAAAAGAAACTGAGGGACTTCAACTTCACGTAAACAAATAAACTCAATATAGCGTTTCACCATAGTCGTGCCTTCACTTAGAGCAACAACCTCATCGGTGTTGATGTGTTCGGGCTTAGCCATAATTTTTTGCATCAACTCGGTTGAATATTGAGTGATTTTTGCTAAATAGGGGATATCAATGAGGCGTAATACTTGAGTGCATTGTTTAAATTGTTCTAATGCATCATCAATACCAAAAGGGAGAGCCTGCTCTTCAATTAATGTACTTACAGCACCTTCCACCAGTTTTATTGAGTTATCAATTTCATTCTTGATAATAAGTAACGCTGTTGGATCAAATTGAATCGAATTATGCTCAGACATAAAAATTCCCCTTTGCAAAAAAATCAATTGTTATATTCGTCATGGCTCAATATTTTGAGCTAAAAATCTATACGACTAATATAACTTAACTTGCAAAAGGGGAAACTAAAAAAACATTAGAGAATCAAAAATTTATTTTGCAAAAAGGCAAGGTTCTCCATGTTTTTTCTCAAATTCTTTGACCCAAGTCTCATGTATGTTCAACTCTTCATCTGAAGGGTAAATAACGGGTAAATCAATTTGAATTCTAGCTTTGGTTGTTTTTTGTTGATCACTTTCGCTTTGAGAGAGCGCATCCATATCAAAGGAAACTTGACCACCAGTCATTGCCAGGTAAACATCAGAAAGAATTTCAGCATCGAGTAACGCACCGTGGAAAGTACGGTCACGCGCTGGAATTTCATAACGTCTAACTAAGGCATCAAGTGAGTTTTTCTGTCCAGGATGCTTATTTTTGGCTAAAGCTAAAGTATCGGTAACTTCACAAACTTCTGAAAGAGCAGGTAACCCAACACGTCTAAACTCCATATCTAGGAAGTTCATATCGAAGGTTGCGTTATGAGCGATAATTTCTGCACCCTTTAGATACTCAAATAAAGTATCTGCAATGTCCGCATAGACAGGTTTATCTTTTAAGAAATCATCACTGATACCGTGAATGTTTTCTGACTCACCCACTGGTTTTTCAGGGTTAATATAAATATGAATCGAACTGCCTGTAAGCTTACGGTTAATCATTTCGATTGCGCCGACTTCAATAATACGGTCGCCATCTTGGAAATAAAAACCAGTCGTTTCAGTATCGAGAATGAGCTGACGAGGGCCTTGTAATTTAAGCTTTGCTTCGGTAACAACAATTTGAGGATGAATATTGCTACTTTGTTGCTTTGTTTCTTGCTCTACAGCTTCAATCTCATTTACTTCTTCGTCTAAAGTATTCATCTCAACTTCTTGTGATGGTTCAAGAGCCACATCTTCATCTTCGCTTGTTTCAACCAGATCAAACCCGAAAGGGTCATCTAGCAACCAGTCCTGTTCAGGCTTTTTTATATCTTGCGGTGCAGCGACAGACTGTGGTTGCTTGAGTTCTTGAGCTGTTTTATCTGCACCTAAATTTGCAAGTTGGTCTGCCATTTCATTGCCAGGATGTCCTGCATGGCCTTTAATCCAGTTCCACTCAATATTTCTACCTGCGCAAACAGCATCAAGTTTTTGCCATAGGTCAGGATTTTTAACATCTTTCCAATTTTTCTTTTTCCAGCCATGAATCCATTCTGTAATGCCTTGCTTTACATAATTCGAGTCTGTCCAGACAATTAATTGTGCATCAGGAGGGCAAAAAGAAATTCCTTCAATAGCCGCAGTAAGTTCCATACGGTTATTGGTTGTGTCGGGTTCGCCGCCAAATAATTTATGTTCACCCTGTTCGGTAATGACATATGCACCCCAACCACCTAAACCGGGATTGCCACGACATGCACCATCAACATACAGTGTGATTGTTTGAGACATAAATCGAAACCTAAACTGAAAGAAAAAGAACTGAATATGGTGTATTGTATACGCAAAAAGTTCGGTTCCATCGTTACAAAGCAAGCTTTTTTTAATTTCTTGTAACATTTCCATGCAAATGACATTAAATTATTGCCTTGTCTATCTTGCATGCTTTACTACAATGGCATCGAAGACCTAGGGTTTGTGGGCAGACCCCAAGAAATATTACGCGAGTTGTTTGGAAGTTTTTATGTATAAACCAACCACATTTGTGTGGCAGCCATCTGCAGCATCATTATTCAAAATTACAGTACTTAGCTCTGCTTTAGCTGCGTTGGGTATTACAACAGGCTGTTCTTCGACTCCGCAATCTGCAAAAACCTCGAAAACAAAACAGGTCAGTGGAGCAGGCTATCTTGATGCAAGCAGTCTGGACTCGTTAGAAGATTTACTTTCAGCAACGGATATGCGTGCTGTAGAAGGCGACCGTTTACTTATTTTAAAACACGGTGACGTCTGGAAGCGTATGGCTGTAGGATTCAAAATGGACCTCAATCATTGGGATCCACGCATTGAAGCGCAGCGTAGTTGGTTTATCTCACGTCAGCCCTACCTTGACCGTTTAAGTGCTCGCGCAAGTCGTTATTTATATCATACTGTGAAAGAAGCAGAACGCCGTGGTCTTCCAACCGAACTTGCATTATTACCCGTGATTGAAAGTTCATATGACCCTGCTGCAACAAGTAGTGCAGCAGCAGCGGGCTTATGGCAGTTTATTCCAAGTACTGGTCGTATTTATGGTTTACAACAAACGGGTATGTACGATGGTCGTCGTGATGTTGTTGAATCTACACGAGCTGCGTATGAGTTTTTAGGAAGCTTATATAACCAGTTTGGTTCATGGGAGTTGGCTTTAGCAGCTTATAACGCTGGTCCAGGACGTATTCAACAAGCGATTAACCGAAATCAGGCTGCTGGTCTACCAACGGACTACTGGTCATTAAAACTTCCGCAAGAAACCATGAACTATGTTCCACGTTTCTTGGCAGTTGCTCAAATTATTAAAAATCCGCGTGCTTATGGGGTTTCATTACCGCCGATTGCAAACAGACCCCATTTCCGTGAAGTCACGTTATCTGCACCATTGTCTTTAAATGAAATTGCATCAGTAACTGGTCTTAGCCGTGCTGAGCTATATGCATTAAACCCAGGCTATCGTGGTGAAACAGTAGACCCTGCAAGCCCAATGCGTATTTTAATTCCAGCTGATGTAAGCCCGTCAGTTGATAACAAATTAAAAGCCATGAAAGCTGGTGGTAGCAGTTCAGGTTGGTGGGCAAATGTCACATCTCCATCTAAACCAACTACAACTACCTCAACTTCAGTTACTGTTAAAACTACACCGGCGACGCAGGTTCAGCCTGTAAGACCAACTACACCTACCAAAACAACCGGTAGCTCTGTAACGGTAAAAACTTCTACACCTCGTGGATCTGATGCTTTAGCGGCTTTTGCTGCCTCAGCTGATGTACCGAGTGCACCGCGTATTCCCGTTGCAGTCACACCTGCGACCAATGTAAAACCTGTAAGAACAGAACCACCAATTTCAGCAGTTGAGCGTGAGAAAATTTTAGCGGCAGTTCGTGCTGAAGGTGAGAAGGAAACAGTTGAGCAAGCTTTACAGCCGCAAGCTACACAAGCTGAAAAAGACCAAGTGGTTGCCGAACTAAAAGCAATTGCACCGCAAGGTACCGAAATTGTTGATCCTTATGACGGTAAAATTAAGCTAACTGCGATTCAAACGAGTTTGTCAGTTGCTGAACAGCAAGGTAAAGAGTTAAGTAAAGGCTTTGCTTACCCAAAAACTTTAGCTGAAGATGCAAGTGTTGCGAACTCTGAAGATGGTCAGCGTAATAAAGATAAGCCTTACATTAAAACGGATACTGATGTTGTTGTTGTACAGCCTAAAGGTAAGCGTAGTACCTATACCGTACAACCGGGTGATACATTAGCAATTATTGCAATGAAAAATGGTGTGAACTGGCGCGATGTCGCTAAGTGGAACCAGATTGATCCTGAAAAGACATTATTTGTAGGAACTAGCCTGTATTTGTATGATGCTAAACCGCAAGAGGTTGAATCTACTGCAAAATCGGCAGCTAAACCTGATGTATATGTTGTTCAAACAAATGACAGCTTAACGGGAGTGGCAAATCAATTTAATTTGTCTGTGAAACAGCTTGCTGAATACAACGATTTATCGGTAAGCGATGGTCTATTTGTTGGCCAAAAGTTGCATTTAAAAGAGCCTAAAGGCAACCGTACTTCTGCTAAAGCAGAACAACCTAAAGCAGTTCAGGCAAGTACACGTCGTATTGCAACAAAAAGCTATACAGTTAAACGCGGCGAATATTTGAAGTTAATTGCAGATCGTTACGCATTATCTAACCAAGAATTAGCAGAGCTAACGCCAGGATTGTCGGCTGGTAGTAACTTAATGGTTGGTCAGAAAATCAATGTACCTGCAAAAGAAGTTACTGTCGATGAAGTTGATGATAACAAAGCTTCTGGTAAATATGAAAAACTTGCAGCAGGACCGTCGTATAAGACTGAAAGCTATAAAGTGCAGCGTGGTGATACATTATCAAGTATCGCGACCAAGTCTAAAATTAGCCTAGCTGAACTTGCTGAACTAAATAACTTAAAAGCCAATAGCCATGTGCAGCTTGGTCAAAACTTAAAAGTACCTGCTGGTGTAAGTGTTCCAGATCACTATGTTGTTCAATCTGGCGATAGCTTGCATGCGATTGCAGCTAAATATAACTTACAAACCAGTTATTTGGCTGATTTAAATGGTTTATCTCGCACAGCAGGTGTTCGTGCTGGTCAGCGTTTAAAATTGACAGGTGAGGTTGAAACGCCGAACAAGGCGACGACTAAAAATACCAAAGAAGAAACGCCAGAGACTTATACGGTCAAATCTGGTGATAGCTTAGGGAATATCGCCAACCGCTATCATTTGCAGTTAGATTACCTTGCCTCATTGAATGGTTTATCTCGTAACAGTAATGTTCGTGTTGGTCAACGTTTAAAATTAACAGGTGATGTGCCACCACTAGAAACAGCAAAAGTTGATACGGCGAAATCAGCAGCTAAACCTGTTGCAGCCGGAAAAAATACTGAAAAGTATACGGTTAAAGCTGGCGAGTCGTTACATACGATTGCAAGCCGTGCAGGTATTTCAGTTCGTGAACTTGCTGAAATGAATGCATTAAAAGCAAATGCAAACTTACAGCGCGGACAAAATATTGTAATTCCAAAAACTGTTGTGGAATACAAAGTTAAACGTGGTGATACTTTAATTGGTCTTGCAAGTAAATATGGTTTAGAAACTACTTTACTGGCGGAACTCAATAACTTAACACCGTCGACTCAATTACGTATTGGCGATATTATTAAAGTGCCTAATTTATAGAATAATTAGAACTTTATGCAAAAGTTATATCCTCAACTGAGCCTGCTAGTCGGGCTCAGTGTCTTTTCACAAGTTGTATTCTCTGCACAGCAAATCACGCCTTATATCGCAATTCACTCTAAGCCTAAATATTTAACAAGGGCTGCAATGCCTTATGCCAATCCGAATGCACCAAAAGGTGGAGTATTGAGTCGGGCTGCGCAAGGGACTTTTGATAATTTAAACAGCATGAACGGTAAGGGGAACGCGACAGAAGGAGTAAATTATCTTTTTGATACTTTAATGACTCAGTCACTCGATGAAGTTGGAGTTTTATACCCACTTTTAGCCGAGAGAGTTTCCTATGATCCAGAAAGAATGCAATCGATTACCTTCTATTTAAATCCAAAAGCACGCTTTAGTAATGGACAAACTTTAACAGCAACGGATGTAAAATTTAGCTTTGATACCTATCAAACCAAATCTAATTTTGGCCTGCAAATGTATCTTGCAGACTTGGGAAAAACAGAAGTTATAAATCCTCATCAAGTTAAATTCACTTTTAAGTCTAGCCATAATCCAAAAATGCCATTTGTTGTGGCGAGCTTACCGATTTACTCAAAAGCAGACTGGCAGAACCGTGACTTTACTCGTATTACTTTGCAACCGATTATAGGTTCAGGGCCTTACGTGGTTGAGAAAATTGATGCAGGTCGAAGTATTAGTTATAAACGTAATCCGAATTATTGGGCAAAAGATTTGCCTATTAATAAAGGGCGCTATAACTTCGACCATTTGAAATATGTTTATTACCGCAATTGGGATATTGCATTCGAAGGTTTTAAATCTGGGCAATATACCTTGCATGAAGAAACTAATCCTAAAAAATGGGTCACTGACTACAAGTTTCCAGCGGTAAAATCAGGTTTAATCACGCTATATAAGTTTAGACACCATAATCCGATTGCAACTGAAAGTTATGTGTTTAACACACGACGAAAACCTTTAAACGATATTCGCTTTAGACAAGCCTTAACCTATGCCTATGACTTTGAATGGCAAAATAAAGCTTTGTTTTATGGACAATATCAAAGACTACAAAGTTATTTTGAAAATAGTGAGTTGGCAGCAACAGGTCGTCCTTCAAACAATGAGTTGGCCATATTAAAGCCTCTTTTGCCAAAGCTTTCTCCAGTCATGCAAAAAGCTGTTTTGACAGACTGGAAATATCCTGTCTCGGATGCCAGTGGTTTTAACCGTCAAAACTTATTAATCGCAAGACAATTACTCATTCAAGCAGGCTATAAAATTAAAGAAGGGCAGTTATATACTCCTGAAGGCCAGCCTGTAAAAATTGAGTTCCTCATTCAGCAAGATGGCAAACAAAGAACACTGATGCCATTTGTAAGAAATTTAAAAAAATTAGGAATTAATATTAATTTACGGCAGGTTGATGCGCCGCAATATTTAGAGCGTACACGCCGTTATGACTTTGACATGACTACGATGAATTTGCCGCAATCTTTAAATCCGGGCAATGAACAGGCTCAGTTCTGGGGAAGTGCCGCAGCAGTTCAAGATGGCAACTATAACTACGCTGGTATTCGTAATCCGGTTATTGATGAAGTCATTTCAAAACTGGTGACTGCCAAAGACCGTGATCAGCAAATCACTTATACTCATGTTCTCGACCGATTGCTTCGCGCAGGATATTACCAGATCCCGACTTATGGGAAAGGGGATTATTGGTATGCGTACTGGAATATGTATCAGCAACCTAAAGTGAAACCCGTACTCTCGGCTGGTATAGAGTATTGGTGGAGTAATCCAAACCAAGCTAAGAAAGTTGCCCAATATTTACATCAACAATAAAAGCACGTATCTAAAGGAAATCCTGTTATATGGGTTCATATATTCTTAAGCGACTTCTTTTAATGATTCCAACGTTGTTCATTATTTTATTGATCAACTTTGTGGTCGTGCAAATTGCGCCGGGTGGACCTGTAGAACAAGCAATCCATGAGGTAGAAAGTGGCGTAGGAGCAGGGCGGATATTAGGTACTGAAATGTACTATCAGGGTGCTAAAGGATTAAGCCCCGAAATGGTAGAGCAAATTAAAGCACAATACGGTTTTGACCATCCTCCAGTAGAACGTTTTTTACTGATGTTAAAGGGCTATTTGACTTTAGACTTTGGACAAAGCTTTTTTAAAGATAAACCAGTAGTTGAGTTGCTTTGGGAAAAAATGCCTGTGTCGATCTCGATTGGGCTATGGAGCACTTTGCTGATTTATCTTATTTCAATTCCACTTGGAATTAAAAAAGCGAAACAACAAGGTTCTTGGTTTGACCGCTCTACTTCATTGTTACTCGTAGTGGGTTATGCAGTGCCAAGTTTTGTATTTGCTATATTACTTATTGTCTTTTTTGCGGGTGGGTCATATTTTCACTGGTTTCCATTGCAAAGCCTGGTATCAGATAACTTTCATCAATTGAGTTTTTTTGGAAAAATTACGGACTATTTATGGCATATGACTTTGCCACTTATTACGATGGTCTTAGGTGGTTTTGCGAGCCTAACTTATTTAACTAAGTATTCATTTTTAGAAGAACTCAATAAACCTTATGTCTTGGCAGCTTATGCAAAAGGTTTAAATAGCCAGCAAGTCTTATATAAACATGTATTCCGTAATGCCATTTTAGTGGTTCTTGCTGGATTGCCTGAGGCTTTAGCAGGCATTTTCTTTGTGGGAAATCTTTTTATTGAAATTATTTTTCACCTAGACGGTGTGGGTTTGTTGGGCTTTGAAGCAATTGTTCAGCGAGACTATCCGGTTATTTTTGGCGTATTGTTTTTCTTCACGCTTTTTAGCCTGCTTTTACGTCTTATTTGCGATGTACTGTATCAATGGATTGATCCACGTATTCACTTTGATGCACAAGGAGGCAAATAATGTCTTTTATTGTGCGATCACGACTACAAAAGTTTAGGCAACATAAATTAGGGTGGGCAAGCTTTATCTTGTTTAGCCTCATTTTAGTGATGTCCTTGGGTGCTGAACTCATTGCTAACGACAAACCATTGTTGGTGAAATATGAGGATGCTTATTATTTGCCTGTCGTTAAAACATATCCCGAAACCACTTTTGGTGGTGTGTTTGAAACAGAAGCAGATTATAAAGACCCTGCTGTACAAAAACTTATTAACCATAAAGGTTGGGCGATTTGGCCGCTCATTCAATTTTCTTATCAGACACCTAATTTAGACTTAGCTGTACCTGTGCCATCGCCACCTTCTAAGCAGAACTGGTTAGGGACAGATGACCAAGGACGAGACGTACTGGCACGTATTCTTTATGGACTTAGAGTTTCATTACTTTTTGGTTTAGTTTTAACAGCTTGTGCAGCACTACTGGGCATTTTTGTGGGTGCTATACAAGGCTACTATGGTGGCTGGGTCGATTTGCTGGGACAACGACTGGTAGAAGTCTGGAATGGTTTACCCATGCTGTTTATGGTCATGATTTTGGTCAGCATGTTTACCCCAAATGTATATTGGCTATTTTTTATTATGCTGTTCTTTAGCTGGACCGTACTTGTGGGAATTGTCCGTGCTGAATTTTTAAAAGCGCGTCAACTTGACTATGTGCGTGCGGCTCAGGCTTTAGGTGTAACTGATAGAGCAATTATCTTTAAGCACATTTTGCCAAATGCCATAAGTTCTAGCCTGTCGCAATTACCTTTTATTTTAACTACTAATATTATTGCTTTAACCGCACTCGATTTCTTGGGCTATGGTTTACCGCCAGATGCTGCCTCTTTAGGTGAGTTGTTGTTGCAAGGTAAAAATAACTTAGATGCACCGTGGTTGGCTTTATCGGGCTTTTTTAGCTTAGCTTTTGTGTTGTCATTATTAATTTATATTGGGGAGGCGGCACGCGATGCATTTGACCCAAGAAAGTAATTTAAGTTCACGTACTACCTTGCTAAAAATAGAAAACCTTTCAATCTTTATGCAAGATCAGCCTTTATTGGAGGGTCTCAATCTACACTTACAAGCTGGAGATACGCTTGCAATTGTAGGTGAGAGCGGTTCAGGTAAAACAATAAGCTGTTTGGCGATGATGGGGTTATTACCAGAAAAATTAAAAACATCTGGTCGTATTATTATTGATTCAAAAAATATTTTAGAAACAGATGAAGAGACAAAAACACATATACGTGGCCGCCAAATTGCCATGATTTTTCAGGAGCCTTCTACGGCTTTAAACCCATTGCATCGTGTTGAAAAAATTGTCGGTGAACATTTCATTTTACAAGGTTGGTCAAAAGCAAAAGCTCAGCAGCAGGTAATTCAATTATTAAAAGACGTAGGAATTACTAATCCAAAGCATATTTTAAAACGCTATTCGCATGAGCTTTCGGGTGGACAAAAACAGCGGATAATGATTGCGGCTGCGCTAGCGCTTCGACCTAAAATTTTAATTGCAGATGAACCAACCACTGCGCTTGATGTGATTTTACAGACGCAAATTTTAGAGTTACTGAGGTCTTTGCAAAGTAAATATGGCATGGCGCTAATTTTGATTAGTCATGATTTAAATTTGGTACGCCGTTATGCTAATGAGCTGATTGTATTACACGGAGGACAAGTTGTAGAGCAAGGTCAGCTTCAACAGATTTTTGAACACCCAACTTCAACTTATACCCAGCAATTATTAGATCATGATCTTGGTTTTGCTGAGCAGCCTTCAATCAGTCATAACATTTTATCTGTTCAACAACTCAATGTTAAATATCCAATACGACGTGGTTTCTTTAACCGCATTCAGGGTTATACCACTGCTATTGAAAATGTAAGCTTTGAGCTTGCCCAAGGCGAAGCATTAGGCGTTGTGGGGGAGAGTGGTTCGGGTAAAACCTCATTGGCTTTGGCTCTGGTTCGATTAATTAAAAGTGAGGGGCAAATTATCTTTTTAGGGCAAGACATAAACCACTTAGAACAAAAAGCTTTGCGTAAGATTAGGTCAGATTTACAGATTGTTTTCCAAGACCCATTTGGTAGTTTAAACCCGCGTATGACGGTAGGGCAGATTATTGCTGAAGGCTTAAAAGTGAAAGCTGTAGCCGATCACGAGATCAAACAGCAAGTTAAATCTGCTTTAGTAAAAGTTGAGTTGGCTGAAGACTTTCAACACCGCTATCCGCACGAGCTTTCGGGTGGACAACGTCAACGCGTTGCTCTAGCACGAGCTTTAGTGGTTCAACCTAAACTTTTAATTTTAGATGAGCCAACGTCCGCCTTAGATCGAACGACTCAAAAAGCCATGATTCAATTATTGCGACGTTTACAACAAACAGAGCACCTAAGCTATATTTTTATTAGTCATGATTTAAATGTGGTCAAAGCACTGTGTCATAAAGTGATGGTATTACGACATGCAAAAGTTGTTGAATATCAGCTAACTGAACAGTTATTTAACACCCCAAAAACTGAATATACCAAGCAATTAATTACAGCAAGCCTTTAAATATTTTTGTAAGACATTGTTTTATAAAAATAAATAATATTTTTTGTTTTTAATGCAAAAAGTTGCATTTTTTTATGTTTTTTAAATTTGACATGTGATATTGTCAGTTATCGATTACCCCCTTGACATGACCTATAACTCATCTAAATTAGAGTAATTACTCTAAAATATTAAAAGAGGTTAACCATGAGCCAGATTGCACAACCAATCACAATTCGAAATACCACATTTAAAAACCGAATTATTAAAGGTGCAATGAGTGAGGCACTCGCAAACTATGAGGGGCAGCCAAATGACTTACATTTAGGTTTGTATGGTGCATGGGCCAAAGGTGGTTTGGGCTGTGCGATTACTGGAAATGTTATGGTCAATGTAGAGGCTAAAAACGAACCAGGCGTGGTGGTGATTGAAACCGAGCGTGACCTAGAGCGTTTAAAAGAATGGGCAGCGGTTGGTAAACAATATGGAATGGTACAGCTCATTCAATTGTCTCATCCAGGCCGTCAGTGCCCTAAAGGCTTAAATAAAGAAACAGTTGCACCTTCGGCAGTTCCTTTTAGCCCAGCTTTAGCGACTATGTTTGGTACGCCACGTGCGCTTACACATGAAGAAATTCTAGATATTATTAAACGCTTTGCAACAGCTGCCCGTATTTGTGAGAAAGCAGGTTTTGAAGGGGTGCAGTTACATGGTGCACATGGATATTTAATTAGCCAGTTTTTATCACCATTAACCAATAAGCGTACAGACCAATGGGGTGGCTCAGTTGAAAACCGTACTCGCTTTTTACTAGAAGTTTATAAAGCGGTACGTGAAGCAACCTCAGAGAATTTTATTATTTCAGTTAAGCTCAACTCTGCCGACTTCCAGCGCGGTGGTATTAGCGAAGAAGATGTAATTTCGGTATTTAAAGCAGTTGATGAAGCTGGGATTGACTTAATTGAAATTTCAGGTGGTACTTATGAAGCACCTGCAATGGCTGGCGCTAAAGCCGATAAACGTAAAGCAAGTACCATTGCACGTGAAGCATACTTCTTAGACTTCGCTGAAAAAATCCGTCAGCATGTAAAATGTAAACTTATGGTGACAGGTGGCTTCCGTACTGTAGAAGGCATGAATGCTGCTCTAGCAAGTGGGGCATGTGACTTTATTGGTATTGCTCGTCCACTTGCTGTTGAAACAGATTTAACTGACCGTTTAATCGCAGGCCAAGACGTTCGCTATGCCGTAAAACCAATTAAAACAGGTTTACCTTTTGTCGATAAAATGGCGATTATGGAAATTATTTGGTACGCAGCACAATTTAAAGCAATTGGGCAGGGTAAAAAACCAAATCCAAAACTATCGCCTTTAATTGTGTTTTTAAATTACGCGAAGGGCAATATTAAGGCCGTTGTTCAGGGACGCGTGAATTCACGTAAGTCTGCATAAATAAATCACCAAGCAATAGCCCAGTAAGTTTGAAAAGTAGAAGCAGACCATTGACCTTTAATTAGAGCATTTTTAAAGGCAGGTCTGTTTTCTATCTGGGTCAGATAACGCTGTATATGTTTAAACTGGCTGTAATTTGGTGAGCAAGCCAATAATGGAAACCACATCAAAATATCAGCAGTAGTAAACTGATCTCCAGCAAACCATAAGTGACGTTCTAAATGTTTATCAATCATGCTCATGTGTCTTTGTAATGATTGATTGAGATAGCCTTGATCAAATCCATATTTTAAAAGCTTAGGAACGAAACGGACCAGAAAAGGCGTGCGTTCTGCAATTTGGTGAAAGATTTGCTTGAGTACCAGATCTGGAATAAATGTCGCCTCACAATAATTCTTCCAATAATAAAAGTTTTGAAGTTGTTGGCTTAGTAAATTGTTCTGGCTCAGTTGTGGGTGTAAATGAGAGAAATAATCTAGAATTGCTGAGGTTTCAGCCAAAATTGAAGTTTGCTCTTGTTCAATAATTTCGAGAGTTGGAAATTTTGATAGTTGATGCGGTGAGTTATTATTTTTGTCTTCGTCCGAATGATATTTAGTGATGAGATCATAGTTGAGCCCTAATTCTTCTAAAAACCAAATAATGCGTTGAGAGCGTGAATTTTGTAAATGAAATAATCGAATTTGCATGTCATGTTCAAATTATAGTTTTGATCTATTTTTAGTATAGGGTAGAACATAGCTTAAGTATAATAAAATATTTATAAATCATAAATTTATAATGTTTTGGGCTGAAACATAGAAATTACTGCTGGTAAAGTTATGGGCCTTAAAACCGATGAGATCTTGATCGTCCAAGTGAGTAACATGTGTTACACCGTTGGCTCTGATATGTACAATTATATTTTGGGTTATCATATTAGCCGACTGAAGGAATAAAATCGTTTCACAGCAGATGGCATAACTAGCCGTTTTTAATAGTATTTCTGAAAATCAAAATAGTTTTTATATTTATTTAGGGGAAATTCGATGTTTGCGATGATTGGCATATTTTTAATAGCCATAATGATATTAGCGATTTTAAGTGTTTTAAAGAAAGGGGAAAGCAAAAATAGAAATGTAAAACGTACCCCAATCAAGGGAAAACCTATCATTACTATGAATGAACAACCCACTTTTATGAAATTAAAGGAAGCTTTGCCTGAACATATTATTTTAGCGCAAGTTGCTTTCAGCGCTTTTATGACAGCGCAAGGATACGCGACGCGTAATTTATTTAATCGAAAAGTTGCTGATTTTGTTGTGTTGGATAAAGCATTTAATATAGTTGCTATTGTTGAGTTAGATGATTCTAGCCATAAGGGGAAGGAAAAGTTTGATGCGGAGCGAGATGCTTTAATTCACGAAGCAGGCTTTAAAGTCATACGTTATAAACGAACACCAGAACTAGTACAAATACATCGTGATTTTAATATTACATCAAGTTCATTAGCTCAAGTTTTAATAGAACCAGATTTAACAAAAACAAAGTTAGTTGCTGATGCAATAATTATTGAGAAAGATGATCCAAGTATACAACCCACTCAACATATTGATGAAGTAAAGTTGAAGTCTTAATTTTGAAAATAAAAATTTATCTCATGGATAAAATGTGAAGTGAGATAAAATAATTTGAAGCGATGATTCTTTATAGAAAGAATATGGCGTCCCTACGGGGATTCGAACCCCGGTTACCGCCGTGAAAGGGCGATGTCCTAGGCCTCTAGACGATAGGGACGTTGAGGATGGCGGTATCTTAAGAAGCCGCCACCAAACTGTCAAGGAGGTAAGGTGACAGTTTGTTCAAAATATAGCAAAACAGTTCAGCAGTCTTTTGAGTATCGTATAAAGCAGAGTGTGCTTCTTTACCATCGAACTCAATTCCAGCTTGAATACATGCTTTTGCAAGCACTGTTTGTCCAAACATTACTGCACTTAAAGTAACTGTATCCATGACTGAAAAACTATGGAACGGGTTTTGGTTTTTTGTACCTGAGCGAGCAATCGCTGCTTGTAAAAAACCAAGGTCAAAATGTGCGTTATGGCCTACGAGTACTGCATGAGTACAATGTTGCTGTTTACGAACTTCATTGACCGATTTAAAAATACGACGTAACGCAGTTCGCTCATCTTCAGCCATTGCAATACGCATTGGGTTGAATGGATCAATACCAATAAAGTCGAGCGAACGACGATCGAGGTTAGCCCCTTCAAAAGGGTTAATATGTGCATGAAATGCAGGACCAGGGACAAATTGTCCCTGAGCATCATACACAATTGGAATGCACGCGATTTCTAGCAATGCATCTGTCTGGGCATTAAACCCTGCCGTTTCAACATCGACAACAACAGGTAAGAAGCCACGAAAACGTTGGCCAATGACCGGGACAGAATTTTCTTGTGTCACACTTTTCTCCATTGCAGCGTTTTCCCGGCATGCAGCGGGATGATTTTTTGATTATCTAAATAATCAAAAGATTCGGGAACGAGATTATCTTCTTTAACCAAAGTAATGGTAGAAGTATTACGTGGTAGACCGTAGAAGTCTGCACCAAAATGGCTAGCAAAACCTTCTAGGCGCTCTAATTTACCGACTTGATCAAACGCTTGTGCATAAAGCTCAATTGCGTTTGGTGCACTATAACAGCCTGCACAGCCACAAGCATTCTCTTTTGCATTTTGTGCATGAGGTGCGCTGTCTGTACCTAAGAAAAACTTAGGATTACCGCTTGTTGCAACTTCAAGTAAAGTTGTTTGATGCGTTTGACGTTTTAAAATTGGTAAACAGTAGAAATGCGGTTTAATACCACCGACCAACATATCATTACGGTTAAATAATAAATGTTGTGGAGTGATTGTTGCCGCCACATTACGGTCTTGTTCTAAAACAAAGTGTGCTGCATCACTAGTCGTGATGTGCTCAAGCACAACCTTAAGTTTAGGGAACTGTTTCAATAAAGGTGATAATACCTCATCTAGGAAGCGTTTTTCACGATCAAAAATATCTACATGATTGTGAGTCACTTCACCATGAAGTAATAACGGAACTTGGTGCTCTTCTAATTGCTCAATAACTGCATAAACTTTGCGAATATCACTCACACCATTGTCAGAGTTGGTGGTTGCACCAGCAGGATAAAGCTTAATCGCATTGACATGTTCTGATTCTTTAATTTTACGAACTTCATCTGGTGAAGTGTGGTCAGTAAAATAAAGCACCATACGAGGGTCAAAATTATTGCCTTCCGGAACATGAGCAAGAATGCGCTCGCGATAAGCTAAAGCTTCTTCTACTGTTTTTACAGGCGGTACAAGGTTAGGCATACAGATCGCGCGGGCGAATTGTTTAGCCAAATCTGGAACAGTACGTTTTAATGCTAAACCATCACGTAAATGTGCATGCCAATCATCTGGCTGGAGCAGGGTAATAGAGTTCAAGGCAGTTCAAACTTCGAAATAAAACAAATGATAATCGATAAAGTGTGAAAATGGTAACGAGAATTACGGACAAATGGCAAAATAAAGCGCAGGGAGCTTTAAAAAATAATGTTATATTTTGTTAACGCGAAATATGTAGGAATCGACTAGTGGCGAATAGGGGAAATGTCCATCAATTACTCAAATCGAAAGAAGAAATCGAGTATTTGGTCACTCTACATACCCATCGTTACGCCAATATGCCTTTACCAAAGCAGCTAGAAAAAAAATTCTGGTGTTTAAACCTTGATCGTACACGGCAAAACATCTCTAAGTTTTTAGCAAGTGGAGTACTTACTTATTTAATTTTTATTTTACTGGCACTTCCAACTGACTACTTAGTAATTGGTGAACCATATATTACTTTAGACTTTATTCATTGTTTGTTGAGTGCAATGAATATTGCGCTTGCACTCTTATTATTTTGGATTTTTGCCAAATTTAAAAAACTCTCTAATCACTTTTATTTTGCTGCTTGTGGCATTGTTTTCTTCTCAATTATTACAAGTGCCATGTTGTTGCTCAGTGTCGAAAATATGGCACTTAAAAATCAGTCGATGTTGCTTCTTTCATTTTTATATATGCTTGGTTTTATTCTAAGTGGCATCAAACCATTACATATGCTGTACGTTGGTTTATCAGCAGCAATATTGGTTTTTGTTTTTCTTAATTTATTGAATGTAAATTGTGATTATATTGCCCTCGGTCGGGCCTTGTTCGGCACTTGTATTTTAGGTTTCTCAATTAGCACTATGCTCATCTCAAGAGAGCGAAGTCTTTTTTTAAATAACCAACTTGCTGAAATTAATGAGCAGATTTTACGGATTGAAGCATCTGAACTTCTGCATTTAAGTCAGCAAGATGCGCTTACTCAAATTTCAAACCGTCGTACCTTTGACGAAATGTTTGACTTCTTCTATTACCGTGCAAATCAAGAGAAACGTCCGTTAGCTGTTTTATTTATTGATATCGATTTTTTTAAAAACTATAACGATTTTTATGGGCATCAGATGGGGGATAAAGTCATCTCTAGTATTGCGGCAGCAATTAAAAACTCGATTCGTCATGTCGATTTTGTTGCGCGTTATGGCGGTGAAGAGTTCGTTGTACTTTTACCTGAAACACCTGCACAGGGTGCATACGCAGTGGCTGCAAATATTTATAAAGCGATTGAACGGCAAGCCATTCCTCATGCTGCTTCGTTAGTGTCAAAGTATGTCACGATCAGTTTAGGATTTACTGTATATACAGGTGGATTAAAGATGGGACAAGATAAACTGATTCATGCCGCAGATCAGGCTTTATATAGAGCAAAGCAGCTTGGCCGTAATCAAATTTATTATCAGCCTTTACAAGTTGCAGAAATTGCTTAGTTTGACATGAGACTTAAAAAAGCCACCTATAGAGGTGGCTTTTTTGACGTTATAAGAAAATTATTTTTTCTTATTGTCTAATTGAGGAATAGCAGAACCTTGACCGATTGAAAGCAAACCAGCATCTGTATAGATACCAAGTTTTGCACGTGTATCGGTAATGTCGAGGTTACGCATAGTCAACTGACCAATACGATCCATTGGCGTAAACATTGAATCGCCTTTTTCCATTGTTAAACGTTCAGCTTCATACGTTAAGTTTGGAGATTCAGTGTTCATAATGGTGTAGTCATTACCACGACGAAGTTCAAGGGTCACTTCACCAGTAATCGCTTTAGCAACCCAACGCTGTGCAGTTTCACGAAGCATAAGCGCTTGAGAGTCGAACCAACGACCTTGGTAAAGTAAACGACCTAAACGTAAACCATTAATGCGGTATTGTTCGATCGTATCTTCGTTATGAATACCAGTAACCAAACGCTCGTAAGCAATATGAAGAAGAGCCATACCCGGTGCTTCATAAATACCGCGAGATTTTGCTTCGATAATACGGTTTTCGATTTGGTCAGACATACCTAAACCATGACGACCACCAATACGGTTTGCTTCAAGAATAAGCTCAACTGGATTGTTAAAAGTTTGACCATTTAACGCAACAGGAACACCTTCTTCAAAACGTACAGTTACTTCTTCAGGTTTGATTTCAACTTCTTCTTTCCAGAAAGCAACGCCCATAATTGGATCAACGATTTTGATACCTGCATTTAGGTATTCAAGATCTTTTGCTTCGTGAGTTGCGCCCAACATGTTTGAGTCAGTTGAGTACGCTTTTTCTTTTGACATTTTGTAGTCAAAACCGTTGTCGATGAGGAACTGTGACATTTCTGCACGGCCACCAAGCTCATCAATAAAGTTTTGATCTAGCCAAGGCTTATAAATTTTAAGATTTGGGTTGGTTAATAAACCATAACGATAGAAACGCTCAATATCGTTACCTTTATAAGTTGAACCGTCACCCCAGATGTTTACGTCATCTTCTTTCATAGCAGTAACGAGCATAGTACCTGTTACTGCACGACCGAGTGGAGTCGTATTGAAATAAGGAACACCACCTGTACTGATATGGAATGCACCACACTGAATTGCAGCAATACCTTCAAGTGCCAATTGTAAGCGGCAGTCAATTAAGCGAGCTTTTACAGCGCCGTATTGTTCTGCTTTCTTTGGAATTGCATCGTAGTCATCTTCATCTGGCTGGCCTAAGTTTGCAGTGTATGCATAAGGCTCAGCGCCTTTTTGTTTCATCCACAATAAAGCAGCTGAAGTGTCTAAGCCTCCGGAGAAGGCAATCCCAACTTTTTTGCCTACTGGTACATGCTGCAAGATCGTTGCATTATCAGTCATTGCTAGTCCTAACTATTTCGAAATAGGCACCCTAATACTTCGGTGACCAAGAGAATTTATTCGCTCAGTACTATATCACTTTTCAAATCGATTTTTTTTCTGTTAGGAAAGGAATTCTTTTTTTTTAATTTGAAAAATAGATTAATATTGGAAAAATATAAAGTTTTACGATAAGTATGACAATTTAAACGAAATGCTAAAAAGAAAAAAACAAAATATGTTGATTCATCACAATCAAATTTTATCGACATTGCATCGTATTACGGGGTTTATTGTAATTTCAGAGCTTATCTATGCGATTTACAATATATTTGTGCATACGCTCAAATACTTTATTGGTAGTCTTTTAGGGCTTATTGCAGCAATCGCTACACAGTTCTTATGCGCTAGAAGTGTTAAGACTGGAACTACAAGCAGCCGTATCGGTTCAATTGTGATATCTATCTTAATGCTTAATATGTTCCCTATAGGAACTGTAATTGCTGTTGTGATGCTATTTTTCTCTTTATTTAAATGGGAAAAAGATTCAACGTTTCAATTACCCATAAAAAATTAAATGAAGGGACACAAGCTCGAATAATTGACAATTTCAACACGTAAAAAAATATGTGTGGTCATCCTAACATTTCAAAAAAGTATTAAAGTACTATGCAACAAGTTGCAAAAAATTATTGGGACGCAGCATGACAAGTTACGCCAATTTATTAAAACCATTACATTTAGGCTTTACCACTATTAAAAATCGTGTGGTGATGGGTTCCATGCATACGGGACTTGAAGATCGTTTTTATAATTACCCAAAACTTGCAGCTTATTTTGAAGAGCGTGCAAAAGGTGGGGTTGGTCTGATCGTGACGGGAGGTATTTCTCCAAACCGTCAAGGCTGGTTGGCTCCAGCTGGCGGAACGATGAATAGCTTATTTGACATTCCGCAGCACCGTTTAGTGACTCATGCTGTCCATAAGCATGGCTCAAAAATCTTAATGCAAATTTTACATGCGGGCAGATATGGTTACCAACCGTTTGTAGTGTCTTCAAGCGCTATAAAGTCACCAATTTCACCCTTTAAGCCACGTCAACTTTCTGAAAAAAATATTCTCAGCACCATTGAAGACTATGCACAGTGCGCTGACATTGCCAAAAAGGCAGGCTACGACGGTGTTGAAATTATGGGGTCGGAAGGATATCTGATTAACCAGTTTTTAAGTCGCCATGTAAACCAGCGTACTGACCGTTGGGGCGGTGAAATTGAAAACCGTATGCGTTTTCCGGTTGAAATTGTTAAAGCGATCCGCGCAAAAGTTGGTGAAAAATTTATTATCTGTTTCCGTTTATCGCTACTCGACCTTGTGCATGACGGTAACACCATGCAAGAAGTAGTCACTGTTGCTAAAGCTTTAGAAAAGGCGGGTGTCACTTTATTAAATACGGGTATTGGTTGGCATGAAGCACGTGTGCCAACTATTGTAACGTCTGTACCTCGTGCAGCGTTTGTCGATTACACGGCTCATGTAAAACAGCATATTTCAATTCCGGTAATTGCATCTAACCGTATTAATATGCCTGAAACTGCCGAAGAAATTTTGGCAAAAGGCAAGGCAGACATGATTCAAATGGCACGCCCATTATTGGCCGATGCTTTTTGGGTAAATAAAACTGCGACCAACCGTGTTGATGAAATTAATACGTGTATTGCCTGTAACCAAGCATGCTTAGATCATGCATTTAAAAATAAACGTGTGTCTTGTTTAGTGAACCCACGTGCAGGCCATGAAACAGAACTGGTTTATTTAAAAACTAAACAGCCTAAGCGTATAGCAGTTGTTGGTGGTGGTGTGGCAGGTATGTCTGCTGCCACTGTTGCTGCAAGCCGTGGTCATGCTGTGACCTTGTTCGAAGCCAATACAGATGTAGGTGGTCAGTTCAACTTTGCCAAGGTTGTACCAGGTAAAGAGGAATTCCACGAGACAATTCGCTACTTTAAAGTACAGCTTCAAAAAACAGGTGTAGATGTACGTTTAAACACTCGTGTAAATCGTGAACAACTTGAGCGTGAAGGTTTTGACGAAGTTATTGTGGCAACGGGTGTAATACCACGTGCTTTAAAAATTGAAGGAAGTAATTCACCACAAGTTCTTTCCTATGCTCAAGTTTTACAGGGTGCAGAAGTAGGACAAAAAGTCGCAGTGATTGGAGCTGGTGGTATTGGTTTTGACGTATCAGAATTTTTACTTAAACCACCACATCAACCACAGCCTCAACCTTTAGCCGAGTGGCAGCGCGAGTGGGGTGTAGACCCAGATCCGAACTACATTTCTGAAGGAGGGATGCAACCTCCTATAGTTGAACCAGCGATACGCGAAATTTATTTACTGCAACGTAAAACAACACCACTCGGTATTGGTCTTGGTAAGACCTCGGGTTGGGTACATCGCGCCCAGCTTAAAAAGCATGGCGTACGTATGCTGCGCGGCGTGCAATATAAAGCAGTTACCGATGAAGGGCTGTGGATTGAACATAACGGTCAAGACCAGCTTTTACGTGTAGACACTGTTGTGGTGTGTGCAGGTCAAGAGTCTGTAAAAGACTTGATGCCAAAAGAAGGCGAGTCGACTATAGCGAACTACCATATTATTGGTGGTGCAAAGCTTGCAGCAGAGCTAGATGCGAAGCGTGCGATCAAAGAAGGAGCAGAATTAGCCGCTCAACTGTAAAATTGATGAAACAATATGCACTTGAACACAAAGCGATGATATTTTTCTTGAATAAAATGAATAAGCTTTGTATTCTTACGCACATGGAAGCGTGGCAGAGCGGTTTAATGCACCGGTCTTGAAAACCGACGAGGGTGTGAGTCCTCCGTGAGTTCGAATCTCACCGCTTCCGCCAAATTCAAGTTTCTGACACTGTTTAACACTATATAAGTTTATGATTTATAAGGTTAAAGTTGGAAATATACGATATGACAAGCCGTGACGCACTACGCCAATCGGTAGTTATAAAGTAGTAAAAAATGCAGTAAGATTATTTCTTACTGCATTTTTTTATGTCTGAATTATGGCGACTCGTGGAATCAATAAGCTTAGTGCTTTACAAGTTAAAAAAGCTAAACCTGATCCTGACAAGATGTATAAGCTGTCTGATGGGGGAAACCTGTACCTGCGTATTGATCAGAGTGGTAGCAAGTACTGGATATTCAATTACACACGTCCATTTTTAGCCAAACGTAATGATTTATCTTTAGGTACTTATCCTGAAGTTTCACTGGATGATGCTCGCACTATTCGTGATGAATATAAGAAGCTCATTAAGCAGGGCATCGATCCAGCAATGGAGCGGATTGAAACCAAGTCCCAGAAACAGAAAGAAGCAGAAAATACCTTTCGTATTGTTGCTGAAGCATGGCTATATAAACGTGAGCTAGAGCAAAAACAGGATGAAGAGACGATCCGTCGTTTAAAGCACGATGTCTATCCCTATATTGGTGATTTAACCTTTCCACAGCTTACCTTGGAAATTCTTGAGATTAAGGTCTTTAAGCGCATTATTGAACGTGGTGCATTGTCAGTTGCCAAACGCCTAAAATCGGACTTGAACCAGATATTTAAGTCAGCACGTAAAAAGAAGCTGATTCAATACAATCCTATTGAGGATATTGAACTGCCCAAACCACAGGGTGGGAACTTTGCAGCCGTGACAGAGGAGCAGGAACTAGCTCCAATGCTCAATAAAATTTGGAACTACTCCAAACTTTATCCACGTTGTTCACATATCACACAAGTGGCGTTAAAAATCTCCGTGTTGACCTTTCAGCGACCTGGGGAGATACGCAAGCTGAAAAAGGAGTATTTCTATTGTGAAGAAAGATGCTTTAAATTTACAGCTAGTAAAACCAAGCAGCTTCATATTGTACCATTGTCAGATCAGGCCTTTGACTTAATTGATTCAATTATTGATCTGCACCCATACAGTGAATACATTTTCGTGGGTCGGGATGGTAAAACTTTTATTTCTGATAATACGATTAACTCAGCGTTAAAACGCTTGGGCTATGCTGGGAAGCAAACGGCACATGGATTACGTGCAACCGCACGAACCATGTTGGATGAAATATTAGAACAACGTGTAGACTTTATTGAGCATCAATTGGCACATAAAGTAAAAGATAATAATGGTACAGCCTACAATCGAACCAAATTTTTAAACAATCGTCGGGAGATGATGCAGGAGTGGGCGAATTACCTAGAATCATTGCTGGATCAGCAACAGTAAAAAGATGAAAATCCAATGATAAAAAAATAGCCTGTCAAACGACAGGCTATTTAATTTATGCTGCTTTAAGCTCTTTGAGTTCAAGCCATTCAATAATCTGGCTTTCAGCCCATGTGGGCATACTTGCTGTTAAATAGGTAGGTTCAGGAAAATCACCCCGACGAATCATTTTCCAGAAGGTGGATTCTGCAATATTCAATATCCCTTTGGTTGCAGGCTTATAAGATAGCTTTCGTCTGCGACCACCACGATCTACATAGTCCTTGGCAGGGCGTTCAGGGTAGTTGACTAAGTCTTTGACACGATAATGCTGTTCTATCATTTTCCACCTCTAGGATTTTATACACATAAATATTAACAGTATGAAAGTATTGATATTGAACATTGCATACTTTCATATGGCTCATGATAGACAGTGGTATACAGTGATAAAAGAACAGTGCATAATTATAAAAAAACATTACTATTATACATTGTTAACATATTGGAATATAAAAATATGTCTATTATAAAATTTGAAGACTTAAATGAATTGGAACAGGAGTTCATTGATTGTCTGTTTACTTATTATGAATCCAGTTTTTTACAAAATGAGGCATGTGGAAATATAAAAACAGCTGATGAGCCAGAAAAAAGAATCATCGTTGCTGAGTTAAGCGATATACAGCGAAAGGTGCTGAACGAGCGACTACACCTCAATGATTTAATTCTGAAAGAAATAAATGAATTTCATCAACTGATTTTAGGTGAGAATACTGTCATTTCACCTATGCAGATAGTAGTACTATTGGAACAGCTAAATGCATTAAAAGACGAGTTTGATACGCTTTCAAATACAATTCAAAAAAAACGTTATAGTGTCATTTTACAGGCTTATCAGGCTCTGGATGAAAATATTTGCACCCAACGCAATTTAAAGATTTTGAAACGAATGAGAGGTATTCGGGCAGTCAAAGTTCGTAATGATAAGAATGTATACCCACGGCATCAAATTCTGTATCGGGTTTTAAGGGATGAAGCTCATAAAAATGGTCGGTGGGAGAATTTATCACAGGCGGTAAAATCAATTTTGCCAATACTTAGACTTGAATATCAAAAAAATAATCTGGTCTGGATTCAGAATGAAATAGATTCTAAGCTGGCATTGATTGAAGAATTGGAAAAGGGACGACTCATTAATTCCCATAATAAACAGAATGAAAATTATCATGGAAAGGTTTATCAGAATCGTAAATATCAGAACAGGATCGACAAACTTCAGTTAGAAATAAACGAATTAATCATTGCTCAGAAGTCAACTGACCCTGCTTTGCTGCTGGGGAAAAAAATACCCTATAACACCATTTATAATGATGAAAGTATTCTTCACCACTTAAGGGATTGTACTGAACTGTTACAGGATATTCTTATTCAAAAGTGATAAGAAGTACTCATAAAAAACAATCATCAGCTTATTCATTACCAAAAGTATCAGAAGCAATTTGATCAACGGATAGGTGCCTGATTTGCTCTAGCTGAATATTTTTCTGTATTTCCTTTAAAAACTGGAGTTTTAATTTCTGAATTTCACTGGCGTCCTGAAGGGGGCTATTGGTTAATTCATTAATGGTAATTTTACTGTTGATTAATTCATTAATGAGATACTTCTGGATGACTTCATCCTGTTTGCGTACCTGAAGCTGTTTAATATAAAGCATTTTATCAAGGGCTTTGATGCGTTGGTTCAATTCCTCAATAATCATGTCTTTTTCATTTAATTTTTGCTTATAGGGTGGAGGGAGCGTTTGCTTTGCCTCATACGTATTCATCAGGAATTCTAGACACTCTGCCTCAGTTTTAAGTTTGAGCTTTTCAGTCAATGCCTCCATTTTTTTGGCTGTATGTGAGGTTAGATAAAATTGCTTTCTCACATTCGCATGATTTTTCTTGGAATATTTGAAATTTCTGAATCTATTTTTTAGATCGGAAAAATATTTTTCATTGAGTAAAAGTACCCATTGATTCGTTATTTCTGCTACGAGTAATGGGTGGATCATGGTTTCGATGGGCTGAATTTGCAATCGTCCATCAGGAAGCTGAACTATCTGCAGTAGTGCCTGCTCTTTGTTACATTCGTGCTCTAAAAACAAGGATTTTAATGTCTGATCTTTATCAAGCCATTGTTGCAATGTCAGTTGTTTTCTTGCCATTTTGATGTTCTATGATGTTTGAAATTCTAATATGATTATAGATTTTAATTAAGGTGGAATAAACATTTCTAAATACGTTTAGTAAATGTTTATTTGTTTTAAATTTATTTTATAGTAAATATTTGTGCCTATCTAAAAATAATTCTAAAATTTACTAATAGCAATGTTGAATGAATAAAAATGTATGGATGAAATGACAGAAGAGCATAAGCAGCTCATTTTTAATTTTAATGAGTTATCACCACATAGATTAAGTTCCTACGCTAGACTGGTGCTGATTAAATTTATTAGTCTCTTTGGTACACAAAAAACCAACGATTCATTGTTGGAATTGTCTGAAAAGATAGGTGTGCAACATAAAAAATTAAAACTGGTATTGGAGGAGTTATCAGGCTTTGAGATATTGGAGTTTTCATATCCAGAAACAGGTCGGCGGGCAAGAGTTAGAACAATACAGCTGAATTTAGATTATTTAAATCTGCTATTGAGTAAAGTTAATCAACATGAAACATCCCATCATAGGTATGTCCGCCTTAAGAGAGCGATTAAGCAGTTTGACCTTTTAATGCTTATTTTAATCAAATTATCTCAAGTCAGAGTGACCACTAAAAAGTTTGATTTACTACCCGAACAAAAACTGGATTTTAGGGTATTGTTGACATTATCAAACTTGACTCGCTCATGTGATGCTTATGGGGTGATACGTAATATAGGTACAACACAACTGGTTGCTAAAACAGGGTTAAATAAGCAAGCAATATTTGATTCGATCTACTTTTTGAAAAAGATAGGTCTGCTTCGGGTACATGTGCATGGGACGATCAATAACAAATTTATAAAAAATATAACGCCAACCTACGTGTTGAATTTATCTCATACCTTTTGGGGTAATCATGCTCGGTATGGTCGGTTTTATATATTGGAAGCGAGTGAAAGACATCATTTTGAAATAAAAATGATTGCTGATATTTTTACGGTAATTTCTGAGCAGGTGCAGCCGTTGGATTCTGACAACTCACGCGATCTCAATCACCTTACGACATTGGTTCTTAAGGGGCTTGATTCAGATAAAATCAACATTATTTCTGGAACAATGATTGAGCGTATCCAGTCTTCATCACAAGTTCAGGAGACGATTTCTAGTTTCATTAAAGAATGTCTAATTCATTATTTGCAATTACAACAATGCCATCAGGAACAAGGAGATTTGACAGTATTTGCAAAAGTGTTCAAACAAGCATTAATCAATAAAAAGAAGCAACATATCAAGTTGAATGATTTGGATTCAAATTTGACAATGATGCAATGCTATTTTGAATCATGGTGTTGCAGACTGCTTGATCAGCGGGGTTTACGTCAGCATATCTTACAAGGTTCACTGTTATATGGTGTAGATATTTTAAATCGGACTACAATTGAAAAAGATATTTATCCTTTTGTCTTTCAAGAAAAATACCGTTTGGAATTGATTACAAATCCTGACTTAATCAGAAACAGCGATCCAGATGCGGACATCCAAATACAGATTCAGAAGCTAGAGAAACAGGAGCAACGGTTCATCCTAGAATTCTTATTATTTTGTTTGAATTTGATTGCCAAAAATCAGATTTTACCATTTTTAAAAAGTACGCGAAGACTCAGTCATGTAGCAGGCAAGTTTTTTCAAATTATACCAAAAGTCGAGTCGCAGAAAATGTATAGTTGTATCTATGTGCCCGATTCAACACTCACTAAAGATGAGTTTTTTCTGATCGATATCCCTCATCCAATTCGTGGGAAAGAGGAGGAATATTCGAACGAAGACTATTTGCTGAAATTCATTGAACCTAGTGTTGATGACATGAAAAAATATGGATTGCTGGATCAGTTTTATACAGGAGGAACTGAATTGCTGAATAAAAAAGTAGCGTAAGTTTAGCTTCTGTAATATTCCCATAATTTGGTTATTCTCGCTGTATGGCGCAGTGGTGTAATGGTCAGTCTAGACAGGTTTGCTTAACAGGTAATATATATTATTATCTATTAATAATATAAACAATAACTTATATCGTTGATTAAATACAGTGAGTTATTTAGTTAAGTATAGCCCATACTCAAATGGGTTATAGACAATGTATCAATATCAAATCACTAAAAGCATTCTAAATTAACCCTATAGTATGTTCCAAAGTCTCTAAGCATGTTCAGCTAAGCAGGATGACCACAACATCCTGCTTTAGAATCATGATCAGTAAAATTTTACATCTCTCACTTAGATATGAACCTTATGTTTCAGTGAGAACCTAAATGTACCAGAATAATCCATTAGAAAGTGAATCATCCATTCTTATCTCAATCGAAGATTTTATGGTTAGTACATGCCATGAGCAATTTGTTGATGATCATGAAGAATTCAAGCGAGAGCTGTTGGATGCTGTGTGTGCTTTTAAGGTGATTTACAGAGAAGATTTTACTTATTCCAGAATCATTAATGTTTTCAAAAGAGTGATTAATCTCGTAGATTACATTATGGATAAATTGGACTCCCATCTTTATGAAGATATTTTACGATTTGAACTAAACCACATCTTCCATATTCAAGGCATAATTCAACATGAGATGAAAAATACAATACGAGAACAATTCGATTTTCAGCGTCAAGAACAACGTAATCGCTTTAAACTGGAATGCTACCTAAATAAACTGCTTACACACTATGCTAGATTACAGTTTGTTCGAGTAGATATCTCTATTCTTAAAGAATATCAAATCCATTGGGGTATTCAAGACTTTAAGTATGCATTGGATATTCTATGTAATCGTATGTCAAATAAAGATACCTGTTTTAAGCACTTACAAGGTTATGTATGGGCATTAGAGCAGGGTGTAGAAAAAGGCTATCACTGCCATTTATTACTCATCTATGATGGGAATAGTCGTATAGAGGATTCAGGTTTAGCAAAACTGGTGGCTGAGTATTGGAAGCACATCACCAATCAACAGGGTACTCACTACAACTGTAATACCAAAGACAACAAGGAAAAATTTGATAAAAATGGATTGCTTGGGGTTGGAATGATTCATCGTGATCAACCAATACAAGTTACAAATGCGATTCGTGCAGCGATGTACTTGGTCAATCCTGAAAAAGAAGATCAGCGCTTACGGGCTAAAACCTCTCCACAGATGCGGACTTTTGGTACAGGTCAGTTTGAAGTAAAATGGCGCAGAGATATTGAACAAAATGAGTCATTATGATATTAAAAATAGAGAACACGACTATCAGATGTATTCTCTATCTTGTACAGTTTGACATCAAAAAGACAAACTTACATTTCCTTGATCGGTGATTAATTCAGCTTCAAGCACCTGATCACCACGGCATTTCAATAAGTACGATACTGTAGAGCTATAGCTCATTTGCACAGGCATCTTGCTATGAAAGTCAGCGGTGTAATAACCACAACGACCACGATTAATTTTCATGCCTTGTAGAACAAAAGGCTGATTGCTGGTCGATTGAATTTCAAGAATATATTCAATTGCCCCTTGTACATTAAAAGCAGATTGAGATTCTCTAGCACTAATGCGAGCCTTAACATTTAGATCGCTAACTTGTGCAGATTCATTCTCAAGCGGAATGTCAGCAGCTTCCTGAGTGTTGTTTGGATTAAGGTCAGTTTCCATCATGGCTTTCAGCACATCAGGATACTTATTCCATCCACTGATATAAGACTCCGCTTCCTTGACCTCAGCAGGTAAATAGACATGACCATTGTCAATAATCATCTGCATTTCATTGAGTTTAGCTTTAACTGCTTCCTCGGTATAAGGAGCATAGATTGATTGAGTATGCTGAGCAGCATTATTGGTAGGCTCACCTGAAGTATCAGTTTTTGGTGGTTGATTGTTCTGGCTACATGCCATTAACAGGGAACACAAGGCAATGGTGGAAAATAATGATTTCATGATTGCACTCCCTTATAATTTAGGACGAATAACAACAAACCAGACGAATAGTAGAATCAAAATTCCACCAACAATTTTACCGATTACAGGAAACATCACCGCAGGCCACACTAAGCCTTGCCCTAAATTGTAGGTAAATGGCTTATAGTTATACTGCCCCCAGAAATGTTGATAGATGGCAAAAAAGAATCCAATGACCAGATAAGTGCTGATCAGTCCAGCTTTAAGATTAGAATTCATTTACTTCCCCCCCAGTTGCAAATTTTGCCAATGCAATAAAAATTCCCATCACGATCATGAAGCTAATGAAGGGTAGACCCAGTACACAAATCACAGCGATGACGCAGATAATGCCTGCAAGTGTTCTCATGGCTACTCCTTCATACACTGATAGGACACATTGACCATATCCATCTGGAAGGATTCAGTTTGTTGTAAGGTGTAGATATTTTCTTTCAGTCCACCCTCACCATATTTCTTTTCAAGTTTGTCGTAGATGCATGAACAAGTGCTGTCATTAATGCCGCCTGTTTTACAACCACTGATAAACTGGCGTTCGGTTTTGCTGGCACAGCCTGATGCTAGAAGTGCAACTGAGACAACAATGAGTGAAGTTTGAATTTTCATCATTTCCCCTAATTTTTATTGTGTTATTTGATGTGTAATATATTTTGCTGAATTGACTAAAGTGTAGATCTGAAAAAGCTTTCCAAGGCTAGATAGCGTTTAGATCAGTCAAATAAGCAAAAAATTTTGAAAGTTGCTATTGCAACAGAGGAATAGAAAATCGTTTTAGGGAAAATAATATAGATAGAAAGTGCTGAGTCATGGTGACTACTCCTTTTGTATGAAAGAGAGTCTTACCAAATTACTGTCAAATAATGGTGGCAAGACTGGGCGGGTTGACAGACTGATACAAAAGGAAATCAGCGCACGCAAGCGTGCCCCTCCCAGTCTCACCGTAAAGGCGTGACTTAAGAGAACGCACAAAACCATCACAGCGTTGTTGTGCGCCTTTTGTAAACGGTCTGTCAAAACCGACTGACGATGTAGGTCAGCAGTCGAATGATAAAATTAAGGGTGAGTTTAGTCAATCGAGGTTATGAAAATATATAAATAAATCAATAATTTTATTATTTTTAATACACTAGTACTTTTTCAATTTTAAGTAATATAATTCTGGTGTCTAAAATAGTAAATTATCTGAAAATTCAAAAAATTAGGGGGATATATGAATTTTAAATTACTTAAAGTACGACTAGATAGAATTAAAACTCAAAAACATACACTTACTCCAGAAGATATGTTGATGTTAGTTACTCAAGAAAAAGCTGATCTTAATTCGGGGTTTTTCTCTCGCTTATTTAGTGTGACTATTCCACAAAAATGGGAATTTTCTATCAATTCATCTGAGGAAATTGGCGTTGCTTTAGAATTGGTTGAATTGATTGAAACAGTATTTATCCCTCACTATCAGGGGCATGCAAAAAATTATGCTTGGTTAGAGCAATGTATTTTATTCAAACTCAAGCATCAAGCGTCGATGAATATTTCTGAATTAGTCAGTCGGTATTTATCGAAGATTGAAAAAAGTGAACATTTACAGATTAGTCGAGAGATCTTAAAAATTTTATTTGAGCGTGAGCCTAGCAATGCTGTCATTAAAGCACAGGCGATAGTGTACAAACGTAGTCAAATCTATACCAGCGCTATAGAAAAGTTTGAGTACTATTTTGAGCATTGTTCTTATCAAGAAACATTATATTTTGATTATCTTGAATGTTTAATAATGCGGAAGAATGTTATCTATAATCAGGAAAAAGGAGAGTTTGGTGATTTGCAATATGCTGTATATTTACTTTGCTCTATAGACGATGCGAAAGATAGAGCATTACAAGGGAATCTACTCAATCGTGCTATAACAGCCCTTTTACCAGAAGACGTTATTGCAACTCGTCCTGAAGATAC
>NZ_JFXL01000018.1:0-75665 GCF_000588255.1 Acinetobacter sp. 1424608 | reverse complement strand
ATGATATACGCTGAATTATCAGGAGACTTTCCCTTGGGAGATTCTAGGCAGCCAACTTATAAAAGTCTTCGGCCATTTGATTTGGTGTCTTAAAACCCAAACCCTTTTGAATTCTTCGATGATTATAAAATAATTCAATGTATTTTATAATATCTGCTTTGGCTTCTTCTCTGGTTTGATAGTTGTAATGATGCACTAACTCATTTTTCAGTATTCCCCAAAAGCTTTCAATCGGTGCATTATCGTAACAGTCTCCGCGCTTGCTCATTGAACCTTGAAAACCATATTGCTCAAGTATATTTCGATATTCATGGCTGCAATATTGACTTCCTCTGTCTGAATGCACAATCAGTTCTTTGGTTGGTTTTTGATTGTGAATAGCCATATTTAGCGCATTACAAACAAGCTGTGTTGTCATGCGCTCATTTAAGCTATAGCCAACCACTTGCTTCGTGTAAAGGTCTTTTACCGCTGCTAAGTACAGCCATCCTTCAACAGTCCATATGTACGTAATATCACTTGACCATGCTTGATTTGGTCTAGTCATTGAGAATTGTTGCTCCAGCAGGTTTTCATAGATCGCTCGATTATGGTCACTATTCGTAGTCCTTTTAAAACGCTTGTGTCGCTTACAATACAGGTGGTTCAGCGCTTTTATCTGACGTACAGCGTACATACTCATTTTTATACCCTGAGCTTGTAAGTATTTGGTTAATCGAATATAACCATAGCTCTGCCTTGTCTCCTCATGGGCTATTTTCACCAATATCGTCTGTTGATTTCGTTGAATCGTTCTTTTGCTCACGCCTCTCTTGAGCCAATCATAAAAACATGAAACTGAAACATGAAGTAATCGAGCCATTAAGGTAATTGGAAAAGAATATCTTTTTTGTTTCATATAGGCGTACCTTACTGACTTTCTTTGGCAAAGTACGCTGCTGCCTTTTTTAAAAATTCACGTTCCATTTCAGCTATTTTGAGCTGTTGTTTGAGTTTTTTATTTTCTTCGAGTAGAGCGTTTAGATCAGGTGAATACTGTTTTGTACCTGCTAAAGTTCCAGCCTTTGCTTTGGTATTCCAATTTGAAAGAGTTTGCATTGAAATGCTAAGTTGTCTAGCTGTTTCCGAGACATTGCCTTGATTGGCTTCAATTAATTTGATGGCTTCAGCTTTAAATTCTGTGGTGTAAGTCTTGTGTTTCTTGCTCATGGTAAACTCCTGATGAGTGTGTTTAGTTTACCAAGTTAAAACCTCCTGTTTTTTCAGCACACATCAGAAATGAATAACTGAAAACTTTGGACTATTTTCTAATTCGATTATAGATTGTTCTAAAAAATCGAAAGCATTTTCAATTAATCGATTAAATTTATTATTAATTATTTCTGATTTGCTCACTCTACTACACCACTAAAAACCCATCATCAAGATAGAGCTTTTTAGAATAAATTTCAATCAGTTACAACCAAAATATTAAGATTTTTTGTGGATTGGCGATACCCTGCTTTTTTTCTATGATGAGTTCATACAGGAACAGGATGTTTTGGAGCAAAAAATAGGGGCATGCACTAGGAGCGTGAGATACGACAGAAGTCATATCTAGCAACCAAATACGAAAAAGCCCGACAGGATGTCGGGCTTTTTTTATGTTTCAAACTGCATATTAATATAGCTTTATGCTTTAAAGAGTTAAGAAATAGCACATATACTTTAGTAAATAATCTTGATTATTTATCAATCTTCCTGAGACACCCTATTAGCGATTGAATTAAAAAAGATTAAAAAGTTACTCCTATACCAGATACTATTTAGTAATTTCTTGTTTTAAGAAAAATTATTAGATATACCCATGATATTAAAATATATCATTTGAATACTTTTTCTTCTGTTGATCTTGCACTCCTTGTGTATTATTAAGATATTCAATTAACTCTTTAAGAGCTATTAAATAAAAAGAACTTGTACCTGAGGTTAATAAATGAGTAATCCCATGGTAACGACGCTGATGTAAATTATCTAAATCCAAATATGAGATTATGTCATAATTTTTTTTCCATTCATTCCCAACTTCCCAAACTATAGTCAAATGAATTTCTTTTTCATTTTTATATTCACTCTCAAAATCACCAATTAATGCATCTAAATTATACTTATATTCTAGTATTTTAGGCGGGCTTGAGACTTCTTTTAATGAAGATGAATCATCGATACCCAAAGGGTTTTTTTCAATATCAAAAATATGATTGTCAACTGGCTCTTTAATTGTAAATTTAAAAATACCATCATATTGTTTTATTTGACTTGTTGCATAAAGCTTAATACCCCTAATTACTCCACCAGCAATTAACTGATTAAATAAAACTATTACATCTTGTTCAGATTGCGGCTCTGAAACAATAGAAATTTCATTTACAGGCAAGAAAAAATTTTGATTGGTTAATCTTAGTGGATTTGTTTGTTCATGATTCTCTTGTGCCCTAACCCACTCATGCAACTCAATCTCTTTATCAATATCAGGTTTGGTACCACTATCATTTTTTAAAAGTTTTTTCCAATTCTTAAACTTATTAACAATTTGCACTGAAATTTTTTCAGCGATTTCTTTTAATTCAGGTTGAAAGCCTTTCCGACCTAAATCAGGATCTGCATCTTTAAAATGAATGACTACATGTGTCTGGTTCTGATATCCAATATTCGAAGTCAGTGGAATTACTATAACTTCTCCTTGTATCATTTTATTGTTAGCGAGCTGTAATCCACCTCTTAAAACTCGATAGCCCTTACGAAGTTTTGCCTTATTATCGTTAAGCTCATCCCATACAGAAGTAGAATAGGTGAAATACCCATACGCCTCAACATTATATTGTTCGATTAATTCTATATCTTTTTGTTTTAATAATTGACATAGTTCATTCGTCGAAAAAAACTCATATATCCCATTTGAATGAAAATATCTTTGTGGTAAGGAGGTTGGGTCTTTATTTGCCTCCAATAATTTCTTTTGATAATCCAATACTTCTTTTAAATTAACGCTTGCTTTAATTTTTACATGAGGAAAAATATACTCTGCCAACTGACTTTCTAATATATTCTCAGTACCATTTTTATCTATGACTTTTAAGTTGAAAAAAATATTTTCATCTTCAGAATCTAAAAATCGTATGGTTCCTAAAGGTGTTTTAGTTAATAGTAAATATAGCCACTGTTCTGGTGTGGTTGCCATATACCATGCTAAATCTTTAGGTCTCGTATTTTCTCCACCAAAAAATAATTTAAATATAGACCCCCTATCAACCGCATTAAAATCATCATCTTTAAAATCTGATTGAGTAACTATAGGTCTTGTTACAACTCCCTTATAATCTTCAACCCAGTTTCTACCATTTTTCAATTCACCAATAAATTCATATGTTCCATTTTTTGTTCCAAAATTAAGCTTATTAAATCCATACCCAATATAAGTTGCCCCTACTCCTTTATTCCCACGGCTTTCACCATTATTTTTAAAAGATATGTTGGGAGCTAGGAAAGATTGAAACTCTTTTTCATTAAAACCTGTACCATTATCAACTATTAAAAAAGAATTTTCTTTTAAATTAATAGTTAACCAAATTTTTCTTTTGTAATCTTGATCAATTTCATTCTTTTTACGGCGATCAACTGCATCCATAGCATTTTGTATTAACTCTGAAAAAGAATCGTACATACCGACATAAGATTTTAAAATATTTTTTATTTCTCTTTTTTGTGCGGCAGATACTATTTCTGTGTCGGCTTCTCTACCAGATGCAAGCGGATCCCAAACCTTATTTTCCATATCTTTATCTTCATTTTTAAATATTGCTACATATATTAACAAACAGTAATAAGATTTTTAAAACCTTCTTACAAAATTAATTTAAACAACGCCAAGAAATTCTGAGCAAAACGCTGTAATACGCTACCTGCTTTACATACAAAAATTCTCTTCTTCCGTATCTAAACAGCAAGACACAGATACTTCCTCAATTTCATTTTGTACGATTTATCTTACAAACTTTTAGGGATTTTGCGGATTAGCGACTCCCCGCTTTTTTTCCTATGATGAGTTCATACAGGAACTGGATGTTCCGGAACACAAAACAACAATGATAGATTCATGCATCAGGACGTGAGATACGACAGGAGTCATATCTAGCAACCAAATACGAAAAAGCCCGATAGGATGTCGGGTTTTTTATAGTCTTTTATAAATATAATACTTATCTAAAGTTATAATCTATATACTCTTAAAGCCTCTCCCATCCCTTCAACTTCCAAATAATAAGATCCATTATTTCTATAGATAACTGCTTTTGGGCGATATTTATAGCTATATTGATACTTATAAGATGCTAATTTCCATATGCTTCCATTATCAAGCTCATAGGTTTTATCACCATCCCACCCTTCAAATTCATCAATAATTCTAGACTCGTATATTTTTTCCATTTTTTATACTCAACAAAAAACCCCATCATCAAGATAGGGCCTTTTAGAATAAATTTCAATCAGTTATAGACTAAATATTAAGCCACTTGGCCTTCTAAAAAGTCCTGCGCAAAACGCTGTAATACACCGCCCGCTTCATATACAGAAACTTCTTCTTCTGTATCTAAACGGCAAGTCACAGGCACTTCAAGAATCTCTTCTTTACCATCCGCTGTAGCACGTTCAATCACTAAAGTTAAAGTCGAACGCGGCGCGATATTACCAATCACGCTATAAAGCTCTGTACCATCTAGCTTTAAAGTCTTGCGGTTTACACCCGGTTTAAACTCGAGTGGTAACACGCCCATACCCACCAAGTTAGTACGGTGAATACGCTCAAAACCTTCTGCCACAATCGCTTCTACACCTGCAAGGCGTACACCTTTCGCAGCCCAGTCACGGCTTGAACCCTGACCGTAGTCAGCACCCGCGATAATGATTAACGGCTGCTTACGGTTCATGTAGGTTTCAATCGCTTCCCACATACGCATCACTTCGCCTTCTGGCTCTACACGCGCTTTTGAACCTTGCTTAATAGTACCGTCTGAACGGCGAACCATTTCGTTATAAAGTTTCGGGTTTGCAAATGTTGCACGTTGTGCAGTCAAGTGGTCACCACGGTGCGTTGCGTATGAGTTGAAGTCTTCTTCTGGTACGCCCATTTTGTGAAGGTATTCACCCGCAGCCGAGTCCATCAAAATAGCATTTGAAGGCGATAAGTGGTCGGTAGTGATGTTATCACCCAAAATCGCAAGCGGACGCATGTTCGCCAAAGTACGTGGTGCAGCCAACGCCCCTTCCCAATATGGTGGGCGGCGGATGTAAGTACTTTGCGGACGCCAATCGTAAAGTGAGCTCTTCGCTTGTTCAACTTCGCCCAAGTCAAACATTGGAATGTAGACTTTACGGAACTGTTCAGGCTTCACGGCTTGCTTAACTAACGCATCAATTTCAGCGTCAGATGGCCAGATGTCTTTGAGGTAAATCGGGTTACCTTCTTTGTCATAACCTAACGCATCTTTTTCGATATCAAAACGAATCGTACCTGCAATTGCATATGCCACAACAAGCGGTGGAGATGCCAAGAACGCTTGTTTTGCATATGGATGGATACGGCCATCGAAGTTACGGTTACCAGAGAGTACTGCGGTTGCGTACAAGTCACGGTCAATAATTTCTTGCTGAATAGCTGGATCTAACGCACCAGACATACCGTTACACGTTGTACAAGCATAAGCCACAATACCAAAACCAAGTTTCTCTAAGTCTTTTAGAACACCTGCTTCTTCAAGGTAAAGTGCAGCCGCTTTTGAACCCGGTGCAAATGATGATTTCACCCAAGGTTTACGAACTAAGCCTAGCTCATTTGCCTTACGTGCTAACAAACCTGCCGCCACGGTGTTACGTGGGTTAGAGGTATTGGTACATGAAGTAATTGCAGCAATAATGATTGCGCCGTCTGGCATTAAGCCATCAGAACGGTTTTCAACTACACCTGCAATGCCTTTTTCTTTTAGGTCGCTGGTTGAAACACGTGCATGTGGGTTTGATGGACCAGCAATGTTACGTGTAACTGTCGATAGATCAAAACGTAGTACACGTGGGTACTCTGCTTTGGTCATTTCAGATGCCCAAAGGCCAATTTCTTTTGCGTACTGTTCAACCAATGCCACTTGAGCATCTTCACGGCCTGTTAGGCGTAAGTAGTCGATTGTGTTTTGGTCGATGTAGAACATCGCAGCCGTAGCGCCATACTCAGGTGTCATGTTCGAAATGGTTGCACGGTCGCCCACAGACATACTGTCAGCACCTTCACCAAAGAACTCAAGGTAAGCACCAACTACGCGTTCTTTACGTAAGAATTCAGTTAGAGCCAACACGATATCTGTTGCAGTAATGCCTGCTTGACGCTGACCAACCAACTCAACGCCAATAATGTCTGGCAGACGCATCCAAGATGCACGGCCTAACATTACGTTTTCAGCTTCTAAACCACCCACACCTACAGAGATTACGCCCAAAGCGTCGGTATGTGGGGTATGTGAGTCTGTACCGACGCATGTGTCTGGGAATGCTACGCCATCACGCGCCTGAATGACCGGAGACATTTTTTCTAGGTTAATCTGGTGCATAATGCCGTTCCCTGCAGGGATCACATCGACATTTTTAAATGCGGTTTTAGTCCACTCAATAAAGTGGAAACGGTCTTCGTTACGGCGGTCTTCAACAGCACGGTTTTTTGCAAAAGCGTCTGGGTCAGCACCACCATATTCCACTGCTAAAGAGTGGTCAACAATGAGCTGTGTTGGTACAACTGGGTTAACTTTAGATGGATCGCCGCCCTTCTCAGCAATCGCATCACGCAAACCTGCAAGGTCAACCAATGCAGTTTGACCCAAGATGTCATGACACACCACGCGCGCTGGATACCAAGGAAAGTCCAAGTCCTGACGGCGTTCAATCAACTGCGTTAAATAAGCAGTTAAGTTCTCGGCATCGGCACGGCGTACCAACTGCTCAGCGAGTACTTTAGAGGTGTAAGGCAGTTTTTCGTATGCGCCTGGCTGAATATCTTCAACGGCTTGACGCACATCGTAATATTCAAGCTGGGTACCTGCCAGCGGTTTACGGTATTTTGTGTTCATTAACCACGCTCCGCCAATGGTTTAAATTCGAGGTTTTCAGGGCCTGTGTAGTTCGCGCTTGGACGAATGATTTTGCCGTCTTGGCGTTGTTCAATCACGTGTGCTGACCAACCTGCTGTACGTGCAATTACGAATAACGGTGTAAACATTGCAGTTGGAACACCCATTAAGTGATAGCTCACCGCACTGAACCAGTCGAGGTTCGGGAACATGTTTTTCACTTCTTTCATCACTGCTTCCAAACGCTCAGCGATGAGGTACATTTTGGTGTTCTCTTGCGCTTCTGCTAAGTCATGTGCCACTTTCTTGATCACTTCGTTACGTGGGTCAGAAACTGTATATACAGGGTGACCAAAACCAATCACGACTTCTTTGTTTTCAACACGTTTACGGATGTCAGCTTCTGCTTCGTCTGCATTGTCGTAACGTTGTTGAATCACGAATGCAACTTCGTTTGCACCACCGTGCTTAGGTCCGCGAAGTGCACCAATACCGCCTGTAATTGCCGAGTACATGTCAGAACCTGTACCTGCAACCACACGTGACGTAAATGTAGATGCGTTGAACTCATGCTCAGCATACAAAATAAGTGATGTATGCATCGCTTGAATCCACTCTTCACATGGTTTTTCGCCATGAAGTAAGTGCAAGAAATGCGCTGCAATTGAGTCGTCATCTGTTTCAACTTCAATGCGACGACCGTTATTGCTGAAGTGATACCAATAAAGCAGCATTGAACCTAAGCTTGCCATTAATTTGTCAGCAATGTCTTTTGCGCCCGCTTCATTGTGGTCTTCATGTTCTGGAGTTAAACAACCTAGTACTGAAACACCAGTACGCATCACATCCATTGGGTGTGCAGATGGTGGTAATTGCTCAAGTGCAGTTTTAAGTGCTGCCGGTAAACCACGAAGCGCTTTTAATTTTGCTTTATATGCTTTGAGTTCAGCTTTGTTTGGTAATTTGCCATGTACGAGCAAGTGAGCAACTTCTTCAAACTCGCTACCTGCCGCAAGGTCAAGAATGTCATAGCCACGATAGTGCAAGTCGTTACCGCTGCGTCCTACGGTACATAGTGCTGTGTTGCCTGCAACTTGTCCGCTAAGTGCAACTGATTTTTTTGGTTTGAAGCCTGTTGTTGTTTCATTTGAGCTCATAAGATTGTCCTTTCCTATCTATCTGAATTTGTTGTTTGTTCAATTTTTACTTGGGTGAAAACGCGACAGCGTCTTGCCGAGTTCTCATCCAATTTTTGATTTAACCTGCCGTTCGCCTTACTTTTCACGGATGAAAAGTAAGCAAAAATCCTTGTTGGTCTGACGATATATCCATATATCGCAGTCCAACGTAGCGGCATCCATGCCGCCCTCACGATAGCCAAGACCATCGCTTCCCCTTCTTTTAAAAGAGGGCTTATTTATTTCTTTTTAGCAAATGCGTTGTCTAAGTAGTCTTCAAACGCGTAGTAGTTAATGCGTTCATATAACTCTTTACGCGTTTGCATAATATCAACCACGTTCTTTTGTGTACCTTCTTTACGTAAGGTTTCATACACAGTTTCGGCTGCCTTGTTCATGGCACGGAAAGCAGAAAGCGGATAAAGCGCAAGACTTACATCGGCAGATGCCAACTCTTCAGTGGTAAACAGTGGTGTAGAACCAAACTCGGTAATGTTTGCCAAAATTGGTACGCCTGTCTTCTGAGCAAATTGCTTGTACATATCAAGCTCGGTAATTGCTTCAGGGAACAACATGTCTGCACCTGCCTCAATGTAGGCACCCGCACGGTCAATGGCAGCTTGTAAGCCTTCAACCGCTAACGCATCGGTACGCGCCATAATCACGAAACTGTCATCACCACGCGCATCGACCGCAGCTTTAATACGGTCAACCATTTCTTCTTGAGTCACAATGGCTTTGTTTGGACGGTGACCACAACGTTTTGCACCCACTTGGTCTTCAATGTGCATTGCCGCAGCACCAAACTTGATCAGTGATTTTGTAGTACGTGCAATGTTAAATGCAGAAGCACCAAAGCCTGTGTCCGCATCGACCAATAATGGAAGATCACATACATCAGTAATACGGCGTACGTCGGTCAACACATCATCAAGGTTACTGATTCCCAAATCAGGTAAGCCTAAAGAACCAGCTGCTACACCACCACCTGATAAGTAAATCGCTTTATAACCTGCACGTTTTGCCAAAAGTGCATGATTGGCATTGATGGTTCCCACCACTTGTAATGGCTTTTCTTGGGCTACGGCATCGCGAAATAGCTGACCTGCGGATTGTTTAGCCATTGTTATGTTCTCCTTGTGCTTGTAGCAGTGTTTGCTCAATAATTTTGTAAGAAGCATTGATATGTCGATGCATGAGCAGCTCGGCAAGTTCACCATCGCCTTCTGCAATTGCATCTAAAATACGAATATGTTCGTCCCAAGCTTTGCTTGGACGATCGGGTGTGTTTGAAAACTGAATTCGGTACATACGGATGAGATGATAAAGCTCATCACATAGCATTTTTTCTAGGGTTTTATTGCCACTACTTTTGATAATACAGTAGTGAAAATCGTCCTGCCCTTCTTGCAAGTAATATCCTTTACCTGCTTTAAAGTTTTCATCTTCGGCATGCATACGCAAAACATCACGTAGCGCCAGAATTTGCTTTTTATCAATATGCTGTGCCGCGAGTTTGCAAGCTAAACCTTCTAATGACGCACGAATCTGGTAAAGCTCTTTAAACTGTTGCAGTGAGAGCGAAACCACGCGCGCGCCCACATGTGCGGTACGCTCAACCAAACGTTGCCCTTCAAGGCGATGAATCGCTTCACGCAATGGCCCACGGCTAATACCATAAGTACGTGCCAGTTCAGGCTCGGAAATTTTGCTACCTGCCGGAATTTGACCCAAAACAATCGCCGTCTGTATTTGCTTAAATACATGCTCGGTCAGTGTTCTTCCCTGACTTTGTAATGGCTCTGGTGCGTAGGTCAAATCTTGCATATTGTCGACAATTTTTAATCAATTATGAGTTTTATAGCGAGATGAATGAAAAAAATCAAGGTGATTGTTGACACTTTTCAGAACGCATCAGGTCAATTTTTATAGCCTGACCGCTTATATCACCTTATATTTAAACAATTAAACCACTTGCCAATTAATATATATAAAACAGTTACTTAATATTAATTTACCTATAGATTTATGGCACTTTTTTAGTTGCTTTTCGGCCTCTAATCTTTTGTTTCAAACTTTAGTCTACAACCAATGTATTACAGCAAGATTGTAGACAATCTGCTTGAATGAAAGCATGAGTTAGAAATTAGTTTCTATTTACCGTAATTTCTTTTAAATCTTTTTATCATTTTCATCCAGAAAATATCGATATTAGTGAAATTATCAGGTGCTTCACGGTAGCTTTATTGATACATTATTGAGCATCGACATAGTTGTAGCGTATTTTTCGAGACAGAAAAAACCCAGCACTATGCATATTGTTGAATGAAAGGACTTTTTTGATGTTTCAACATATCCCCCCATACGCAGGCGATCCAATTCTCTCTTTAATGGAACAGTTCAATGCTGATACTCGTTCTGAAAAAGTAAACTTGAGTATTGGTCTTTATTATAACGAAGACAGCATTGTTCCTCAGTTAGAGACCATTATCGAAGCGCAAAAGCGTATTGAGCCTAAGAACGGTAAAACCAAACTTTATTTGCCAATGGAAGGCTTCAAACCTTACCGTGAAGCAATTCAAGCACTTTTATTTGGTGCAAACAGCCCAGCAGTTAAAGCTGGCCGTGCTGTAACCATCCAAACGCTTGGTGGTTCAGGTGCATTGAAAGTTGGTGCAGATTTCTTAAAAACTTATTTCCCAAATTCAGACGTTTGGGTAAGCCAACCAACTTGGGATAACCACGTTGCGATTTTCAATGGCGCTGGCATCAAAACTCATTTCTACCCATATTTCGATGCAGAAACGCGTGGTGTAGATTTTGACGGTATGTTGTCTACACTTAAAACTTTGCCTGAGCAAAGCATTGTGTTATTGCACCCATGCTGCCATAACCCAACGGGTGCTGACTTAAACCCAGCGCAATGGGACCAAGTAATTGCAGTATTAAAAGATCGTAACCTTATTCCATTCCTAGACATCGCTTACCAAGGTTTTGGTGACGGTATGGAAGAAGATGCATATGCAATCCGTGCTTTAGACCAAGCAGGTCTAAACTTCATTGTGAGCAACTCGTTCTCTAAAATCTTCTCTTTATATGGCGAACGCGTTGGCGGCTTAACTTTCGTATGTGACGATGCAGAAGCTGCTCAGTGCACATTCGGTCAGTTAAAAGCGACTGTACGCCGTATTTACTCTAGCCCTCCTACAACAGGTGCTTGGTTAGTTGATGAAGTGTTAAATGACGCTGAACTTAACCAACAATGGCAAGGCGAAGTGAGAGAGATGCGTGAGCGTATTATTAAAATGCGTAGCATCTTGAAAGACGAACTTACTAAAGCATTACCAGACCGCGACTTTAGCTACCTTGTAAACCAAAAAGGTATGTTCAGCTACACAGGTTTAACTGCTGAACAGGTTGATATCTTGCGTGAAGAATATGCAATCTACTTAGTACGTAGTGGCCGTATTTGTGTAGCAGGTTTAAACATGAACAATGTTTACACTGTTGCTAAAGCAATGGCTGAAGTGCTTGCTAAATCAGTAGAAGCAGCATAAGACATCTATAAAAAAAGGCGCTTCGGCGCCTTTTTTTATGTCTCGATATTAAGATTTAGCCTTACCCCAATATTTCAGTTTTGAGGTATGGCCAATACCCACATTAAAGCTATTGGTTGGGTCGAGTTTTTGATAGAAATTGGCTAATGCAGGTTTGGCAATGTAAAGATGCCCAACATTATGCTCTGCCGGATATTCAGCACGGCGCGCATCGAGTAATTTCCACATTTGATGTTCCATTTCTAACGGATCATTACCCTTTTTAAGAATATAGTCCTGATGGAACACATGACAAAAGAAATGCCCATAATAGAGTTTATGGATGATTTTCTTTTCCATCTCGGCTGGTAGTTGCTCTACCCATTCGCGGTCATTACGACGTAGCGCAATATCAAGCGCTACAATATCTTCAACTTCACTACGGTGCGTATCACGATAACGAATTGCCGCCCCCGCAATCGCAAAACGGTGTAAGAACGCCTTTCGACCTTCCTCTTCACTACATACGAAATAACTACCTGACTGATGCACAGTAAAATATTCTTTTAAAAATTGCTCTGTCTGTGCTTTCGAATTATTTTCGACACGTAAAACCAAATGGTGCTCATAACGGTCTCGATACTCGGTCATACGCTTAGGCAAATGACTCGGTAAAAAGAAGGTAATCGCCTGTAAAATCTGGTCTGTTAAGCCTTTAATTTTAAATTTTTCTAAAAAGCCATCGACTTTGTCTTTCATCGCGAAAGCTTTTGGAACATTGGCTGTACCAAACTTTTCAATAAATAAGAAAGTGTCTTTTCCGTACTTTTCACCAATCAAGTAAGCGTCACGGTGAATATATTCGCCTGCAATCGGTAGGCTTGGCAGAGAGGTCAGTAAGTAACGACGAATGGCCGTTAAATCATCAGCATCATTACTACCAATATAAAAAACACTGCTCTCTACTTTTTCATAGGTATCAAGGCGTACAGCAAACACACAGACTTTACCTGCCGAACCTGATGCTTCAAACAATCGTGACGGGTCTGCATTAAAACGAGCAGGTGTATCTTCATCGACCTGTTTCACATCATGTGCATAGCGATGATCTGATGCCTGCTTTTCACTATCATCTAAAATATCTACGGCTTGGTATTGCTGCTTCTCTAAACGAGTCAAAATTTCTTCGGGTGTCGAGCCTAAATTCACCCCTAAATGATTCACCAGCTCTAATTGACCAGCAGCATTGACCTGAGCATATAACGCCAGTTCAGTATACGCAGGTCCACGGCGTACCAGTGCACCACCAGAGTTATTACACACACCACCAAGTACCGATGCACCAATACAAGATGAACCAATTACCGAATGTGGCTCACGATCATAGCCCTTTAAAATTTGCTCTAAATTATCTAAGGTCGCCCCCGGTAAACAAATCACTTGCTTGCCGTCATGAATGACCTGAATGCCCTTTAATCGGCGGGGACTCATTACCAAAACAGGACGATCATAATCATCACCATACGGGGTTGAACCACCAGTGAGTCCTGTATTTGCTGCCTGCATAATCACAATACAGTCTGCCTCAATTGCAGCCTGCAACACTTGCCATTGCTCTAGCAAAGTCCCTGGTACAACCACTGCAAGCACTTTCCCCTCTCCAAAACGACGACCTTGACGATACTGACGCGTGCTTTGGTCATCGGTCAAAACATAAGAACGCCCTACAATATTTTGTAAACGTTCGATCACTGCTTGAGGAGAAAGTGTTTGCATGATGGTTTCCTTTTGGTCATCCCTACCACATAGTTTTTTAAAAATCAGAAAAGCTCAAGGGAGTTTTTCCATTTAGAACTAATATTTAAAGTAGCTAATTCCATTACTTTTGTTTTGGCAAAAGTAATCAAAACCATTGTCACTTACAGAACCTATTCGCTGTATCCATTTTTCAATTTATATTGCAAAAACAAAACTTTGCTCATACCACGCAGGCTGTAAGTGACGCTTAGCACTAGCAGCTAATCTCTAGGTGTTAGATTTAATTCAAATTGGCTACGCGTTGGCGGCAGGGATGCCGCCGTTTCGATGCGGTAGCAAGGACGTACCGTCATCGAAACAAAGGTTTTTGGTTACTTTTAAAAAAAAGTAACGTCAATTAGCTACTTACATTGAACCTTTTCGGATAAGACTCCGTCGTGCCAATATCATCAAAGTTAATACGGAAACGTTAGAGCTTCATCGCCTGTACTAAACAATCCGCATTAATATCCGAAATCGACTTAGCACCCGTGAGCGTCATCGCAACACGCATTTCTTTATCAATCAAATCAAGCAAGTTTGAAACTCCTTGCCCACCTGCGGCTGCCAAGGCATACACAAACGCACGGCCAAGTAATACTGTATCGGCACCGAGCGCCAACATACGCACCACATCTAAACCATTACGAATGCCTGAGTCAGCCAAAATTGCTAGGTCACCTTTGACGGCATCAGCAATTGCAGGCAATGCACGAGCAGATGACATCACGCCATCTAACTGACGACCGCCGTGATTCGATACCACAATACCATCTGCACCAAAACGCACAGCATCTTTGGCATCTTCAGGGTCTAAAATACCTTTAATCACCATTGGACCATCCCAAAACTCACGGATCCACTCAAGATCTTTCCATGAAATTGATGGGTCAAAGTTCGAGCCTACCCAGCCAATATAGTCTTCAAGCCCAGTCGGTTTGCCTAAATATTTAGAGATATTACCCAAGTCGTGCGGGCGTCCCATTAAGCCCACATTCCATGACCAATGCGGATGAAATACTGACTGCATATAACGGCGCATCGCAGCATTTGGCCCACTCATACCCGAATGTGCATCACGGTAACGTGCACCAGGCACAGGCATATCTACGGTAAACACCAGTGTTGAGCAGCCTGCTGCTTTTGCACGTTCCAAAGCATTACGCATAAACCCACGGTCACGTAATACATAAAGCTGGAACCACATTGGGCGATTAATTGCAGGTGCAACTTCTTCAATCGGACAAACAGAAACTGTTGAAAGCGTAAATGGGATGCCCTTTTTATCGGCAGCCATCGCGGCCTGCACTTCACCGCGGCGTGCATACATACCTGTTAAACCTACAGGCGCCAAAGCAACTGGCATCGACAGCGTTTCATTAAACAGTTTTGTCTCTAAACTTAACGCTGACATGTCGTTGAGCACACGTTGACGCAATGCAATTTCTGACAAATCTTGTACGTTACGCTTTAAGGTATATTCCGAATACGCTCCACCATCGATGTAGTGAAATAAAAATGGAGGTAAGCGACGTTGTGCAGCAGCACGATAATCATTGCCAGAAGATATAATCATTTTGAATCAACTCTATTTAAACGATTTGCACGTTTCTGGCGAGCTTCATCTTCATCCAGAGAACGCACATGATTAATCACAAATTCAATATGACCGCAGACAGCTTGGCGTGCGGCCTCGGGATCTTTACGATCAATAGCATCCATCACCTGAAAATGCTGCTCGCTGAGCAAGTCACCATTGACAGGGTCGTTATAAACTTTCTTACGCCCTAACAAGACGTTGTATTGCAGCAAATCAAACAAGCTACGCATCATTTGAATCAGCACCACATTGTGAGATGCTTCGGCAATTGCTAAGTGGAATTCAGCATCTGCCACCGCGGCCTGTGCTGAGTCACCCGCATTTTGGTGACGGCTAATTTCATTAAAATAATGATGAATTTTGGCTCGATCTTCAGGCGTTGAACGTAATGCGGCATACCAAGCAGTGCCACCTTCAAGTAATAACCGCGCCTCTTGCACATCAAAACGGTATAACGGATCTTCTTCAATCAAGTTACTAATTGGGTTCACAATGAGTTGCTGTGGCCACTGTTCAGGTAACTGCTGAATATAAGTCCCATCGCCACGGCGGCTAATCAGTACACCTTGACTATTGAGCTGTTGAATGGCTTCACGCAAAGACGGACGAGAAACTCCCAAGCTAGTTGCAAGCTGGCGTTCGGCAGGCAAACGGTCACCTTTTTTCATGTGACGCTCTTCAATTAATGCCTGCAATTTCATGACCACTTGATCGGAGATTCTCATCGCGTTTCCTTCACTGGAGTTATGGAATCATCCACGGAACCAGATAAGCCTGAACCGTAATAATGATGCCAACAAAGACAGTGAATATGATGCTATGTTTTACCGTGAAACGGAACAAGTCAGACTCTTTTCCAACTAAGCCTACTGCGGCACAAGCAATCGCAATCGACTGCGGAGAAATCATCTTACCAGTCACACCACCGCTGGTATTGGCAGCAACCAATAACACTTCCGGAATACCAATTTGCTGTGCTGTAGTTGCCTGTAGTGCCGAGAACAAAGCATTTGAAGAGGTGTCTGAACCTGTAAGGAACACACCAAGCCAACCCAGAAATGGCGAGAAGAAAGTAAACGCATGCCCTGTATGTGCTAGAGCTAAAGCTAAAGTTGCAGATAAACCTGAATAGTTCGCAATAAAAGCAAATGCCAACACCATACCAATCGAGTAAATCGGTGTTTTCAACTCATTGAGCGTTTCACCGAAGGTTGTTACTGCCTCGCTTGCTTTCATTTTTAAGAAAATAACTGTGATGATCGCAGCAATAAAAATTGCAGTACCTGTTGCAGAGAACCAATCAAACTTATAAATCGCTTCGTATGGTTTCATCTCGGACACAATTGGCGGCATTTTTTCGACCAATTTATGTAAGTACGGCACTTCAAGTTTAAAAATCCAATGTTCAAGAGCCCCATCTTTTGCAAATAATGCTTTAAATGGCTTAACACTCCAGATCGTGACCATTATCGTTAAAATAGCAAATGGAGACCATGCCTTTGCAATTTTCCCAATGCTATAATGTTGAACTGTTGTAGGTTGCTGAGTCAAAGTCTGACCCGCTTCAGGTTCAAAACGGAAAATATGTTTTGGTTTCCACACACGGAATAACAAAGTCAGGCTGACCAATGAAGCAATTGCTGCGGTAATGTCTGGTAACTCAGGACCAATGAAGTTAGAGGTGAGATATTGGGCAATCGCAAACGAACCACCACCGACCAACACCGCAGGCCAAGTTTCCTTTACACCGCGCCAGCCATCCATAATCGCCATAATCCAGAACAGCACAATTAGCGTTAAAAATGGCAACTGACGCCCCACCATCTGGCTGATTTCCATAGTGTCTACACCTGACACCTGCCCAGCCACAATAATTGGAATACCCATTGCACCGAACGCAACTGGTGCTGTATTTACGATCAAGCATAAACCAGCAGCATAAAGTGGTTTAAAGCCTAAACCGACAAGTAGTGCAGCGGTAATTGCAACAGGAGCACCAAAGCCCGCCGCCCCCTCAAGGAAAGTACCAAATGCAAAACCAACCAGTAACATTTGCAGACGTTGGTCTTCAGTAATCGACAAAATACTTGAACGGATAACTTCAAACTGGCCTGTTTTTACCGAAATCTTGTATAGAAACACTGCCCCGATAATGATCCACGAAATTGGCCATAGACCATAGAAGAAACCATAGATAATGGATGCGAAGGCCATTTGACCCGGCATTTGATAGAAAAAGAGAGCAATCAATAATGCAATAATGACTGTGCCCGTACCCGCGATACTGCCTTTTAAACGAAAAACAGCCAATGCCAAAAAGAAGAATATAATCGGGATTAACGCAACCGCACTGGACAGCCAAATATTATTTAAAGGGTCATAAAGTTGTTGCCACATATTGAGCATTGTCATCTCCTTGAAATGCCGGGGCGAATTTTTTTACCTTAAACTTTTAAACATTCAACACAATTGGTATGACCAATTAAAATTTAAGTGCAAATGTTATTCCTTAAACCGCAGATCGCATCATAAACACAGATATTGGCAAGATCAACAATTAAATAATCACCATAATTGGTATGACCAATAGTATTAAGTAAAATCAAGTAATTTCTAATTTATAAATTTATTTATTAGACTAAAGTCGTAAAAATACTTTCTTATAAACTTAAATATGAACTACAGAAATGGAATGAAAAATTTGAATATAAAACTATAAACATACCTGATTCATGATCTATGTATAATGTGCACACAACTCAAACCACATGTATTGAATTGAATAATGACTACTTTAACGTGTTTTAAAGCTTATGATATCCGAGGCAAGCTCGGCACCGAATTGAATGAAGAAATCGCCTATAAAATTGGCCGCGCTTACGGACAAATCTATAAACCAAAGACTGTGGTTGTAGGATGTGATATTCGTCTAAGCAGTGAAGCCTTAAAGCAAGCGATCATCCGCGGGTTAAATGATGCGGGAGTGGACGTTCTTGATTTGGGCATGACGGGGACTGAAGAAGTTTACTTTGCTGCTTTCCATCTCGATGTACAAGGTGGTATAGAAGTTACTGCAAGTCATAATCCAATGGACTATAACGGTATGAAATTGGTTCGCGAAAATGCTCGTCCAATTAGTGCCGATACTGGTTTAAAAGAAATTCAGGCTTTAGCAGAAACTAATAACTTTGAAGAAGTTAGCCAAAAAGGTACAACGCAAAGCTATAACATTTTGCCTGAGTTCGTTGATCACTTAATTACTTATATTGAACCTGCAAAAATCCGTCCATTAAAGTTAGTGGTAAACGCGGGTAATGGTGCAGCTGGTCATGTGATTGATGCCATTGAAGAAAAATTTAAAGCGCTTAATGTACCAGTTGAATTTATTAAAATTCATCATGAAGCAGATGGTACTTTCCCAAATGGTATCCCCAACCCAATTTTAATTGAAAACCGTGACAGTACCCGAAATGCTGTTCTTGAGCATAAAGCAGATATGGGTATTGCATGGGACGGCGACTTTGACCGCTGTTTCTTGTTCGATGAAAAAGGTCAGTTTATTGAAGGCTACTATATTGTGGGTCTATTGGCTCAAGCTTTCTTGATTAAACAATCAGGCGAAAAAATTGTGCATGACCCACGTTTAGTGTGGAACACGTTTGATATCGTAGATGAATACAAAGGTGTTGCTGTACAGTCAAAATCTGGTCACGCGTTCATTAAAGACGTTATGCGTGAACACAATGCCGTATATGGCGGCGAAATGAGTGCTCATCACTATTTCCGTGACTTTGCTTACTGTGACAGCGGTATGATTCCATGGTTACTCACCGTTGCCTTGCTTTCTGAAACAGGACAATCACTTTCAACACTCGTTGAAAATATGATTACCAAGTTTCCTTGTAGTGGTGAAATCAACTTTAAAGTAACTGATACACAAACTACGATTCAAAAGATTTTTGATTTCTATGCTGCTCAAAATCCGGAAATTGACCGTACCGATGGTGTAAGCCTCGACTTTGGTGCGTGGCGTTTTAATGTCCGTGCTTCAAACACCGAGCCTTTGTTACGTCTTAATATTGAAAGCCGTGCAGACCGCCAAGCTCAGCCAATGCAACATTATGTAGATGAATTGACTGGATTAATTCAGTCTTAATAGAGTTCATCTCAAAGAGATGGAACATTATTGTTCCATCTCTTTTTGGTTATTCTGCATAATTTTATAAGTATGATTATGTCCATCTAATACATCCTTATTTAGATTTTCATAACCTTTTAACAGCGCTTTCTTATCAAAATTACACGTTGGATTTTCATTGATAAATTTTTGGTGAATGGCACTATAACAACTCGAAACATCATCAACAAATTGATAGTAATCTGATAAAGGTAACCCTGCTAACTTTAATAGTTTTGGAGCAACGAAACTTGCGGCAATATAAGGTTGCTTCAAAGGCTTCTTGTCTAATTTATAATTGCTCCACACGACAAAAGGTGTCTGGTAATTTTTTAAGTTAGTTCGCTCAGGATCATCTTTAAAAAATCCATAACTCTCATAAACCTCTTGTAGATTCGGCAAATGATCGCCAAAAGCAATTAAAATTGTTGGTCGATCTACTGTCTTTAAATATTCAGCGAGCTCTTTTAGTTTTTGGTTAGCACGCGCAGTTCCAGCAGTATAAGTACTTAACTTTTGCTTTTCAGTCTCAGACAGCTCTTTGTTAAATTTATAATTTTGCTTACCAAAACGATCATCGTTATACATAGGATGATTTTCAACAGTAATCGCATAAATAAACTTTGGCTGTTGCTCGTTCTCTTCTAAAGTAGACTTAATCGAATCAAAAATAAGATCATCTGTGGCCCATCCACCTAAATTAAAGACTGTAGACCGATCTTTTTGGGCAATCATATTTTCAAGTGATATAAATTTATCAAACCCCAATGCTGGATATACCTTATTGCGATTATAGTAATAACCATAGTTATTATGCATTGCAATTGTTTGATAACCAATTGAATTTAAATAATAAGGTAATGCATAAATTGGCTTTTTCAGCTTAGAAACATATAACAACTCATTTGGGAAAAAAGTTGTATTGAGGCTCGTAAGGACTTCAAATTCAACATTCGCAGTACCTCCTCCAAAAGAAGGAGACAGTAAATTAGAGACCTGATTTTGTTGAACAAAAGATAGTAAGTCTTTTGGTAAACCACTATCTAAATGATGAGAATCCCAAAAAGATTCTTCCATCACGATAACAATGTTCGGATATTCCTTCTCATTGTCGTCTAAAGATTGAACCAAATGATGTTCCTGCAAAATCTGCTGTATCTCTTGCTCAGATACTTTACGGTTAGGTAATAAAACACTGGTTACATTATCCAATACCTTAGATACGTAAAAAGTCACAAACCCGTAATCTTGAATTTTTCGATAGTCGCCAATCCAGTCATTTCTCGTATTTGGAAATTCTTGTAAACTGGTACAAATCATAGGTTTATTTTCTGAAAAACACGCTCCTGTGGGATTTTTAATAAAATTTAAATAAATTAAGCCACTTGCAAGCAATGCAAAAATAATAATATTAGGAACATAGGTATGAAAAGTAGCTTTACTTTCTTTACGTATAGCGATAAGCAGTACAATAAGAAAGAAAATAATCAGCATAAAAAAGATGAGCTGTAAGTGCCAAGGAGTCGCTTTCATAGCCTCAGGAAGTAAAAAAATATCTTCAGGGCTTAAATTACTAAATAGATATTGTTGCTTCTTCTTATTAATAAAATTTAAAAATATAACGAATAATTGGCTTAAAAAAAGAGCCGTATACTTACGACCAACTACAATAAAAAATAGTTGAATTACGGCATAGTTAAATAGAATTGAAAAAATAGCTTTTTCTGAAATCAAATAGCTATAAAACTTATGCCAAGTCAGGTTCATATCCCATGCAACATATACACCGACAGAGGTGGATAAAAAGGCAATAAAGATAAACAACAATTGCTGACGGAGAAAAACCATGATGACAAAAAGAGACTAACAGAATTGTCGCGAATACTAGCATGAAAGTAGTCACTACAACTGTAGCCTCTTTTTAGAAAAGAGCTTTATCTCAATTCAAGAAAGGTAGGTAATTGATATTTAGAAAAATTAAATAATCAATTTTTATAACCCGTTGGATTCTGCTTTTGCCAATTCCAGCTATCCTTAAGCATATCTTCTAAACCGTATTGAGGTTTCCACCCCAACTCAGCAATAGCACGGGCATTATCTGCAAAAGAAGTCGCTACATCACCAGCTCTACGCGGTGCAAATTCAAAAGCAATAGCTACGCCATTAACTTGTTCAAAGGCATTCTTAACTTGTAAAACAGAAGAACCATTACCTGTGCCGATATTCCATGCACGGCATCCTTGCGCCTGTAAACGGTTATTGAGAGCGCATAAATGTGCATTAGCTAAGTCAACAACATGAATATAATCGCGTACACCTGTACCATCCACTGTATCGTAGTCATTGCCATAAATAGAAAGTTTTTCACGGCGGCCAACAGCAACTTGCGTAACATAGGGCATTAAGTTATTTGGAATACCATGCGGGTCTTCGCCAATACGTCCACTTTTATGTGCACCTACCGGGTTAAAATAACGAAGTAAAGCAATCGACCATTTAGAATTAGAAACAGACAATTTTTGTAATAATTGCTCAACAATTAATTTAGTGTAACCGTAATTATTACTAGGCATCCCTGTAGGCATTTCTTCATTTAGTGGTGAAGTATTGGCTTCATCATATACTGTTGCAGATGAGCTAAACACAAATGTATAAACACCTGCTTTCTCCATTGAGTTAACCAGTTGGATACTACCTGTAATATTATTATCAAAATAAATAAGGGGTTTTTCCTGACTTTCACCAACCGCTTTTAGACCTGCAAAATGAATAACTGCATCGATGGTATGATTTTGAAATACCTGATCAAGCTCATCTGCATTACGAATGTCACCCTCTACAAAAGTTAAACTTTTTTGAGTGAGTTCTTGAACTCTATTTAAAGCCTCTTCTGAACTATTTGAAAGATTGTCATAAACAATAACTTCATGGCCAGCATTCAAAAGCTCTACACAGGTATGTGAACCAATATAGCCAGCACCGCCAGTAACCAGAATTTTAGCCATCTATTTTTCCTAATAAAATTTTAATTAATCCACGCGTTGAAGCATCGAGTGTTGAAAGATCGTTTTGAACACCATTTAAAATCGGGAGTAACTGGTCAGCAATCTGCTTACCTTTTTCCACTCCCCACTGATCAAAGGGATTAATGTTCCAGATTACAGACTGAACAAATACTTTATGCTCATATAAAGCAATCAACATTCCTAAACTATAAGGATTAAGCTCTTTTAAAAGTAATGTTGAACTTGGCTGGTTTCCTTCATATTGCTTATAAATAGGCAAACTCTCCAGTTCTTTTGTATCTAGAGCTTCGTTACCAAAAGCCAATAAACGTGATTGTGCTAAACAGTTTGAAAGCGCAAGATGATGTTGCTCAACTAATGCTTCAGCATTTTCTACATAAGTAAAATGATCTGCATTGTAACGTTGTATAGGAGCAATAAAATCACAACTTACGGCCTGAGTTCCTTGATGGAGTAACTGATAAAATGCATGTTGGGCATTTGGCCCAACTTCACCCCATACAATTGGGCAAGTATCTAATTCAACTTTTTGTCCACCACGTTGTACCGATTTACCATTAGACTCCATTTCGAGCTGTTGCAAATAAGCTGCAAAATATTTTAAACGGCCATCATAAGGTAATACAGCATGGGTCTGAATATTTAAAAAGTTATTATTCCAGACACCTAATAATGCCATAAGCACAGGTATATTCTGCTCAAAACTTGTATTTTGGAAATGCTCATCAACAGCATGGGCACCAGCTAAAAGTTGTTGGAAACCTTCAACCCCAACTGACAATGCGATAGGGAGCCCAATACACGACCACAGAGAATAACGTCCACCAACCCAATCCCACAGTAATAATTGATTTTCAGGAGCAATCCCCCACTCTGACATTTTGTCAGCTTTTGTAGAAACACCAATAAAATGGCTTTTTACTACTCGTTCGTGCTTTCCTAATGCTTTTTCAAGCCACTGTCGAACTGTTTGAGCATTTGACAAAGTATCAATAGTACCAAACGACTTCGACGAAATAATAAATAAAGTCGTTTCTGGACGTAGTTGATGCAGGAGGTCCGATAACTGACTACCATCCATAGTCGATACAAAATGTACATTGAGTGGTTTAGCTGTTTTTACTTTAAAATCACACAATGCATGGGTCACCATTTGTGGCCCTAAATCAGATCCCCCTACCCCAATATTAACAACATCCTGAATGACTTCACCTGTAGCACCACGATATTGTCCAGCATGTATTTTCTCAACCAACGCATACATACGCTGCAATTGGCTATGAACCTTTTCAGTTAATTCCGGAAATTTAGAATATTCTAATGGTAAACGTAAAGCCCAATGCATTGCAGCACGCTGTTCGGTACAGTTGACTTTATCTTGAGAAAATAATCGTTCAATCCAGTGAGACAATTGTTTAGTTTTTGCTAAAGCCACCAATTGCTCTAATACACTTTTAGTTACACGATGCTTACTATAATCAAAAACCAGTTGATCAAACTTTACCGAGTAGCTCTGAAATCGATCAGGCTCTGATGCAAATAATTCTTTTATATGTAAATTTAAATTTTTCTCAACCAAAGAATGAAGCTGCGCGATAGGAGAAACTAGCTCTTTGGGAAACTTCTCGATAGATTTAATCATAATCGACCTACTCCTTCATAAGCAAAACCTTTAGATTTCACATATGCTGGATCATAAATATTACGCCCATCCAAAATAAGAGGATGCTGCATCAATTGTTGTAACTGTTTAAAGTCAGGACTCCAATACTGCTTCCATGCTGTAACTAAGCACAGTGCATGCACTCCTTCCGCTGCTTCATATTGATCAGCACATAAAATCAGGTCTTCTCGGCTGCCATATAAAGCCGCAATTTCATCAAGAGCTTGCGGATCATGTAACCGTACTTTTACACCTTGGGCCCATAAAGCAGCCAATAGGATATGAATAGGTGAGTTATGTGTACTTGGTGTGTTCTCTTTAAATGAAGCCCCCCAAATTGCAACCGTTTTTCCACTCAAGTCACAATGATAATAGTTCCATAATTTACGGAATAAAATTTCTTTTTGTTGTTCATTAATCGCCCATACTTGTTCTAGTAGACGGCTTTTTACACCTGTTTCAGAAACCGTACTGGAAAGTGTTAAAATATCATGTGAAAAGTTTTCACCGCCAAATCCAACACCTGCTGATAAATAAGCTGCGCCAATACGTGTATCTGCAGCAATGCCATGCTTTACATTAGCAATATCAATACCTAGTTTTTCGGCTACCATCGCTAAATCATTCATGTAGCTAATACGAGTTGCCAACATTCCGGAAATACTGAGTTTGGTAAATTCAGCATCTAAAATTGGCATAAATAAATACTGATAGCTAAAACGGAAAAAAGGACGCAATAACTCTTGCATTATGTCTTGAGCATAGCTTGATTCAACCCCAACAATGACATGTTTTACACTGAGAACGCTATTAATCGCATTACCCTCCTGAATCACGTCAGGGAAATAAACCCACTCGTCTTTAGATAAATGTTGCTTTAATTTCTCTGTACCATGTAAACCAAAAGTGGAACCATTCACCATTAACCTTGGATGAACAATTGGACGTTCACTTAACTTCTCAACTGTTTTTAAAGCTAGGTCTATTTGTGTTGGGCTAAAACAAAATAAATAAACTTCAACATCCAATGGGATTTCAGAAAAAGGACTTTCTGTTAAAAAACCTGCTTTTCGTTGTTTATTTAAATAATGATTAACTTCTTGATCTTGATATGAAAGTACAGATATATTCTCTTCACAGGTGACACTTGTACACCAATAGATCTGATTACCATATTCAGCTAGTAACGCTGCCATTACACCAGCGTGCAAGGTGGTTCCAAATACCGCGATTTTCATTGTACACCTGATTTTAATATTCTATAGAATTCTCTTCCCATTATGGGAAGAAAATATATTGAACAGCTCACATATTCATTATTTTTTACAAATACTTAAGTTGAGCTACAAAATTTATAATTTAAGTTCTTGAATCAACTGTTTAAAATCATTTCCTAATTTAGGATGCTCAACACCATAGTGTAGAACAGCTTTTAAATAACCAAGCTTACTACCACAGTCAAAGGTTTGCCCCTGCATACGATAGGCTTCCACTACATCAGTTTGTTGCAGCATAGCAATCGCATCTGTTAATTGAATTTCATTACCCGCACCTTTCGGTGTGTTTTCGAGTACTTGCATAATTCTTGCAGGTAAAACGTAGCGACCAACAACAGATAAATTAGACGGTGCAGAACCTACAGCAGGTTTTTCAACAATACCTTGCATAGCAATGCTTTCGCCTTCATTTGGACTTTGTGCAACATCAACAATACCATATTGATCTACCAAATGATCAGGCACAGCTTCTACCATTATCTGTGCCGCATTACTTTCATCATAACGAGAAATCATACGCGATAAATCATTCTGCCCCGAACTATCTTTCACCAATACATCTGGTAATAGCACAGCAAAATCATCTTGTCCTACTACACTTTTCGCACATAAAACAGCATGCCCTAAGCCTAGAGGTTGAGGTTGTCGTACACTCACAACACTCACATGAGAAGGAACAATTTGCGTAATCTCTGCAAGCAAATCCAATTTTTTCTTTTCAGTTAATATTGTTTCTAATTCAAAGTTTCGATCAAAATAATTTTCAATCGAAGCTTTTGAAGAGTGAGTCACTAAAATAATCTGTTCAATTCCCGCTTCAACCGCTTCACGCACCACATACTCAATAGCAGGACGATCAACAACAGTAACCATTTCTTTCGGAATAGACTTACTTGCGGGTAAAAAACGTGTACCTAAACCGGCCACTGGTAGAACTGCTTTTTTAATCATGCGGCTAACTTTATTTAACTAACAATTAATACTGTACTTCATCTTTTTTTGGAGAACCAGAAAAACGACTTGCCCCCACTAACTGATCTGGTGCGTTAATACCTTCTTTTTTCAACATAACCAGAACTGTTTTTACCATAATCTTAAAATCTAACCAGATATTATGATTCTCAACATATTCAACATCTAATTCGAATTTCTCTTCCCAGCTTAAATTATTTCGTCCACTGACTTGAGCCAAGCCTGTCATCCCAGGTCTGACCTCATGACGACGCATCTGTCTTGGAGTATAATGCTTCATAAAATCAGCAAGTTGAGGACGCGGTCCAACAATGCTCATGTCACCTTTTAAAACATTAATAAGCTGGGGCATTTCATCTAGAGTAGTAGAGCGCAATTTCTGCCCAAATGGCGTGATTCTTTCCTCATCAGGCAAAAGATTTCCATTCTTATCTAAAGCATCTTTCATTGAACGGAACTTAATCATTTTAAAAATTTTGCCGTCTTTGCCTGGTCTTTCTTGAAGAAAGAAAATAGGTGAACCTAAATTTTTTCTCACCTTATAACCCACTATTAAAAAAATAGGAGATAGAAGGAGTAAGGCTATTGTAGCAATGAAAATATCAACCAATCTTTTCATAAGAACTATTTAAACCCATGATTTCGAATAATCTATTATTTACTTTTTCAGCATCAAACTTTTGATGGGCCATTTTCATACTTTCTAGCCCCATAGGATTTATTTGAGTTGGTGTCTCGATAAAAAAGCACATTTTTTCTGCTAGAGCCTCGGCATCCCAACAAGGAACAATAAAGCCATTCACACCATCAACTACCGTTTCTCTACATCCTGGAACATCTGTTGTAATAACAGGACGTCCTATAGCCATAGCTTCTTGTGTACTTCTTGGTACGCCTTCTCTATAAGATGGAAGTACAAATACACTCGAGTTAGCAATCCAGTCTTTTACATTAGAAACATGACCAGGATATTCAAACAAACCCTCTGCGATCAGTTCATCTAGCTGAGACTTCGACAATGCTCCCATATTCTGCGAGTCTAAACCACCCAATATTGTAAATTTTGTGTTAGGAAATTTATGTTTTACGATTTTAATTGCATCAATAAATTCAAATATACCTTTTTCTTTTAACAAACGGCCAATAAATAAAAAATTTACAGGATCTACTGGAGCAGGACTATAACTGTAATCTTGCAAGTCTAAACCGATACCACCCAGAATATGTACCTTTTTGACTGGTAGAGTATATGTATGTATAAGATCTTTTTCATCATCAGGATTTAAAAAAATCATATCATCCAATCTTGGGAAGGCTAAACGATATAATAAAACCTGAATATTACGAATAAGTTTCGTTTTACCGCTTTGACCTTCCGGTTGGGCTGTAAAAGTGTATCCGAGCCCTTCAAGCATACCAACAATATGGGGAACCTTTGCAAAGCTTGCGGCCAATGTCCCATAAATCACAGGTTTGGCAAAATATGAAAAAACGATATCTGGCTTAATTTTTTTTATTTTATGAGTGAGTTGATATGTGGATACAATATCAGCAAAAGGATTTAACCCTCCCCGACTTAATTGATAAGTAACAGGTTCAGCACCTAAGGCTTTAATTTTTTCTAAACAGTCTTCAGTATATTCAGAAGTGAAAGCATATACTTGATGGCCATTCGCTACGAGAGATCGTATTAAATCAGCACGAAATCCATAGAAACTTGAGCCAGTGGTACCAATAAGAGCGATTTTTTTATTTTGCATAAATACTTAACCACTGATTTACAATATTATCGAGATTAAATTTTTCATTAATATACTTCATTGCTTGAATATTATTTTGAGTTATCTCCTCTCCACTTAATTGACTTGCAGTTAAAAATGCACTTGCTAGTTTATCTTTTTCTTGAGAACTAACTAATAAACCCGTTCCACCCATCACTTCAGACACACCACCGCAGTCGGTTGCGATTACAAAGTTATTGCAAGCCATTGCTTCAGCAACTACTAGCCCAAAACCTTCATAAACCGACGATAGAACAAAATAATCTGATGCACACATTAAAGCAGGAATATCATCTCTACGACCTAATAAAATAACCTTTTCTTCGAGCTGATATTTTTCAATTAACTCCTCAATAATAGAACGGAGTTCTCCATCACCAGCAATATATAATTTAGCACCAATACTATCTTTCGTATTAGAAATAGTATGTACGAACTCTGCAAAAGCATTAATTAATAAAGGATAGTTTTTAGCTTCATGAAAACGTCCTACTGCTAGAAACATTAATGTATTATCTTCTATTTTTAATAATTTTCTAGTTCGAATACGAACCTGTTCTGAGTAATTAAATTTTTTAAGATCAATACCATTGTAAACAGTAAAAATAGCACCTTTAGGAACAGCTCTAAAACTTTCAAAGCTTTCACATGCCTGTTGACTTACATTTGTAGTCATATCTGCTAAACCATGTGTTAACCTATATGCAAGCATTCTTAAGCGCCCACCCTCATTATTACTATGAGCAGTGCAAATTAAACGAGGAAAAGATATATATTTACGAGCTAATCTCGCAAATATATTTGCATGTACCATATGTGCATGCACAACGTCAGGTTTAAAATTTTCAATAATAGTTTTAAAGTTTTTAAAAGCACTACCAAACTGTGTTATTTTACTTAATTCCAAACAAATTAATTCAATGTTAGCAGACTGCGGCTTAACAATTGCTTCACCCTTTAAATAAGCTATTTTTACATGATGCCCTCGTGAATGCATGTGATCAGCAAGGTCAACTACTACTTTTTCAGCACCGCCTCCGCCAAGACCTGTTATCAAGTACAATATATTCATTATATATACTCTAAAATATAACGTAATAAGTAATTCTGATATGGCAACCATGCATGAGACCATGCTCCAAAATTCAGCCAGATATATAGCATTAATGAATTAAAGAAAATAACTGTTAAAACCATAATTTTTCGACTATTAACAGAAATATTTGAAAATAAATATGAAAAAACTAATATATCAAAAATAATTAAATACAAATTAAATCTATCTGCTAAAGTAGAAAATGGTATTGCAAGTAAAAATACAAATATGATTAGCAAAGACATATAATCAAAAATACGATAATTATTAAAACTATTAACAATTTTTTTACGATATAAAAGATAAAAAAACAATGCTAAAAAATGAACAACAACCCTAAATATAGCTCCTGCAGAAGAAACTTCACTATTTTGATTAGTATAAATATTATCACCACTCAATGAAGAATAATAAACCAAACCACTCATAGTGAGAAAAGAGAAAAGAGAATAAAAAGAAAAAAACAAAGTTGAATTAAAATATTTTAAGTTAAGCAATAAAGGTAAAAACATAAATACAATTATCGCAGACTTATGAAATAAAATAGCCAAAAAAGAGAATATATAAAATTTTCTAATATCTCGCTCTAAACCATATAATATGGCAAAAGAAACAAAAGCGATTGCTACAGATTGCCTAGTATATCCCATTGAAACAACTAAAATTAAGTATGGAAATGCCACTAAAATAGGAATCCAGTAATTTTCAATCTTTTTAGAAAATTTATAAAAAAAAGAATAGAAAAAAATTGAACAAATAGCGTTCACAAATATTATACTTTTAAAGTCTAGAAGCTGGCCAATATAATTTAATAAACCGTAAGCTGGTTCCGTAATGGTTAAAGCCTCAATTATATTTACGCCTTTAAAATAATCATAAATATTTAAATAATTTTCCCAATCTCCACCAACCTCATATCTTAAACCAGTCATTAGACAAAGAAAGGCTAAAAAAACAATATACAAAACTTTAGCTTCTGGCTTCGGAGACGAAAACATTGAAAATATAGATATTAGAAACCAAACAGTGTAATAAAATGCCATATATATCTCATTATTTAAAATAATAATTTCTAATAAACCTCAAAAAATCTTTAGTAAAAAGATCAAGAGTCTTATTTCCTATTAAAACTTTTAAAAATGATAAACTTTTCCTTTTTTCAGTCAAAGCAAGTGATATTGCATAGGTCCAAATTATTTTTTTTAAAGCTTTCAAATATAGAGGATGGCGATAATACTCATGTATTACATCTAAAGTCCCTTTATAAATAAACTCACCTTTTTTAATAGAGTTATTATCATGCAGACGATAGTTTGATAAAACTTTATTATGGACAAAAATATCACCTTTCTGTGACAACTTCAGCCACATATATAAATCTTCAATAGTAATCCCATTTTTAAATCCCCCGACTGCTTTTAGAGCAGCCATTTTAATCATCTGAGTTGAGGCATTAATATGATGTTTATTTAAAAAAATTGATTCAAAACTATAGTACCTTGATGGGAAATTTTCAGTTTTTATTATTATATTGTTATTATCAATTAAGTTTACATTACCAAACAATGCTACTATGTTTAGATTCTTTTTAAAAAAATCAACCTGAAATAAAATCTTATCTACTAAGATATTATCATCCGAAGCAAGAGTTTCAAAAAAATCTCCTTTAGACCACTCTAAAGCCTCATTAAGAGTTGCACTTAAACCTTTATTAGATCTATGCCTAAATTCAAAACGAGTAAAACGCGCTTCACATATTGAAATCATTTCTTTAATTTTGGCAACAGAGTTATCTTTAGAACCATCATCAATAATAATAAGTTCAATATTTTGATAGGTCTGATCTACTACACTTTGAATACAGTCTTGTACAAAAGACTCATGATTATAACAAGGTATAACAACGGATACTAAAGGATCTGACATAAAATTCTCAAAATATATATGCTAATTTAAGTACAGTTAATTGTACTTTTTTCTTCACATCTAGACCAGTAAAAACACTAAAGTAATGTAAATCAGATAAACTAATTCTTAATATTTTTTGCCAATCCGATAAATTAGCAAGATCTTTTCGATATTTATGCATATAAATAAATGTCCCCCATAAAACAGCTATTAACTCCTGTAGTGTTTCTTTTCTAAAATTAATATCACTATTATCACTAAAAATTTTATTTAAAATTAAAGCATTATTAACCATTAAATATTTTCTTTCATTTATTTTTTTTGTTGTAGAAAGCTCATTGTAACAATAATAATACTCTGCATCAGTTCTTATAATTTTTTTTGCATTCTTAAAATTTAATCTAGTGAGAATCTCATCATTATTTATAAAGTTTTTTTTATTAATATTATAAATATAATATTCATTATAACTTTTTAAAAAAATATTTTTTCGGCAAGTAAACCATCCATGTACACGCCATCCATTCAATGTATTCAAAATGCAATCTGTAGGATTTAATACTCTGTCTTCAGTATAAAATGAAAAATCAACCCAATCATTTATATTTCTTTCTATTTTAGCATTTGGCAAGATAATATCAACTTCATTTTTTTCGCATATATTTAAAATTTCATCTATATAATTATTTGAAATTTTATCATCACAATCAAATATCATTACAAAATCCGTATCAGCCTGCTGTATACCATTTTCTCTAGCAGCAGCGGCACCTTGATTTTCTTGTGTAATGATTTTATAATTAAAATAGGTATCTAACCCCAAACATTCTTTAAGAATTTTTACAGTGTTATCAGTTGAACCATCATTAATAAATATAACATCAAAATTTTGATTAGTTTGTTTTTTCAAAACATCTACACATAATGCAACCTTTTTTTCTTCATTATACATAGGCACAATAACTGTTACTAAAGATCTCATTTATCTCAGTACCTTTTTAAGTGGGCAAACGACCATATGGAACAGACTATCCAATATAATAGATTATTTAAAGCAAAAGCCATAGCAACTCCTTTAAATCCAAAATACTGGGTTAATACAATTGTAATTGGTATTATACTTAAAGCAAAAAAAGTTTCTGTAATAATAAAAATTTTGGTCATTGCTTGACTTAGCATCATATAAGATACAATCCAACTACCTACTTTAATTACATCCCCTGTTAATTGCCATGCAAGTAAATCCAACATAGGCATAAATTTATCAGTGAAAAGAACTTTTACTATTAGTTCCTTAAAGAAAAATATGACACCAGAAATGGCTATAACTATAGGAAAAATATACTTATATCCATAAAAAACTTCATTTTTGATTTCTTTATAAAATTTAAGTTCTGCTAACTTAGGTAAATAATATACTCCGATAATAGTGCTTACAAACATCAGATATCCTCCACTTAATCTAGTCATTGCATCCCAATAACCAGCATGGAATATATCAAACTTATTAATAATAATAGTTCTTAATGATATTTGAGCAACATTTCCAAAAAAAACACTAACAAATGCCATTAATGCAAAAGCTGAAAACTTTTGCGCAATATTTTTATCTATTTTTCCAAATAAATATGCTATCTTAAACCAATCCGCTTTATAACATAAAAATAAAGTAACAAAAAAAACTAATGATTGGTAAATTGAAAGTGAAACTAGTGCACCATATAAGCTGTACTTAACTGCAAGCACGCTTGTTATAACCAATGAAAATAAACTACCAATAATATTTGCTATAACCAATCTTAAAACTTCTTTTTTTCCATTTAATATTGCTAAAAACAAAGCATTAAAGGTAAAAAAAGGCAAAAATATAGCAAACCAAATAAAAATATTTTTATAATTATTTGTATGAAAAATATATATAGATAGTTTTTCTTGAAAAACTACAATAAAAAATGAAAAAATTAAACTAGCACTTAAAATAATGGTACTTGCTGTTCTCCAAGTTGCTTGTTGTTTAGTTTGATCATCATAATATTCAGCTGTATATTTAACTACACCATTATTAATTGCAGTCCCCGCAAAGGTCGTCACCATTTGTATAAAATTTTGAAATTGACCAATTGCTGCATAACCTGCTGGACCAACATAGATTGCTAAAATTTTATTCAAAACAAATAGTGTTGCTGTTTTAATTAAAACAGCAACACCATTCAATACGCTTGTTTTTAGTAAATTCATTTTAGACTTTAAAATTATTACAAATCTGAATTACTTTCTCAGCCTCTTCAACGCTTAGTGTAGGACCAATAGGTAAACTCATCACTTCAGCATGAATCTGCTCAGATATAGGATAACTTAAGTCATTCCATTCTTTATAAGCCTGTTGCTTATGAGGTGGGATAGGATAATGAATTAAAGTTTGTACACCCTGTTCAGCCAAGTACTTTTGCAAAGCTTCACGATGCTCAGTACGAATCACAAATAAATGCCAAACGTGTTGCTGATACTCTTCAGCATTTTTCTTGGCTAAGGGTAATTTGATTAAAGGATTGACTATATGCTGCAAATATAATTGAGCAATTTTACGACGATGAGCTATTTCTTGATCTAAATATTTTAATTTAATATCTAGCATGGCAGCTTGAATTTCATCAAGACGACTATTTACACCAGGTACTAAATTTTTATATTTTTCATGAGAACCATAATTACGAAGAGCACGTAACATTTGTGCAAGTTCTTCATTATTAGTGGTTACAGCACCAGCATCCCCTAACGCACCTAAATTTTTACCAGGATAGAAACTGAAACCCGAGGCATCTCCCCAGTTTCCAGCTTTTATTCCATTAATTTCAGCACTATGTGATTGAGCTGAATCCTCTAAAACAAGTAGATTATATTTATTTGCAATTGCCATAATTGCAGGCATTTCTGCTAATTGCCCATATAAATGAACAGGTAAGATTACTTTCGTTTTTGGAGTAACCGCAGCTTCAATCTTGCTTGGATCGATATTATAAGCATTAATATCCGGCTCAACTAAAACTGGAGTTAGGTTATTTGCAGTGATTGCTAAAATACTTGCAATATATGTATTTGATGGGACAATTACTTCATCACCATCATGCAATTTCCCTAACTCTTTCCATGCTCGAAGCGTAAGAATCAAGGCATCTAAACCATTTGCAACTCCAATTGCAAATTTTACGCCACAATATTCCGCAAAGTTTTTTTCAAATTGAGCTAGCTCATTTCCGCCTATGTACCAGCCAGAGTCTATGACACGAGTACAAGCCTCAATGAGTTCTGCACGATATTGACTATTTATACTTTTTAAATCTAAGAAAGGAATCATTATTTCACATAGCCTTTAATAATTGCAGGATTTCCTACTACAATTGCATTTTCCGGAACATCTTTAGTTACTACTGCACCTGCACCAACCAATGCATTTCGACCAATTCTTATGCCGGGTAAAATGGTAGCATTACCGCCAATACTTGCACCTTGTTCAACTATAGTTTTTAGAAACTCGTCGGGATATTGCTTTGAACGGGGAGTCTTATCATTTGTAAAAGTAACGCTAGGGCCAACAAAAACGTTATCTTCTAATGTAATCCCATCCCATACATATACACCTGATTTAATTGTAACGTTATTACCAATTTGCACATCATTTTCAATCATAGTGTGCGCACAAATATTACAATTTTCTCCAATAACCGCTTGTGGGAAAATCACACTATATTGCCAAACTTTTGTTTTTTGACCAATATTTTTAGATTTAACATCGGATAATGGATGAATATAAGGCTGATTTACTACACGCAGAAACTCATCGTAATTTCGAATATAATCTTGCTCTGTAAAGTGTTCACTTGCTAAAACTAGTAATACACAATCTTCTGAAAAATCATGCATTTCACGCCAGATCAATCCTTCAATAACCAAACCTTGGGTCGGGTTATCTAAAACAACTTCTTCTTTAGTAGAACCATTATCCAGTATAAATCTACAGCTACCTTTCAAACATATTGCAACTTGTTTTAAATCAATATGAGCATGGAAGCCACGCGGTTTTTGTGACGTATTAAAGATGTAATATAAACGTTTCACATCAAAAGGAATTGACTGATTAGACTCAATCGCAACTAAACCACCTCGTTCATCACCAAAACTCGGCAGGTCAATTAATTTTACAAGGCTCATGTTATTCGGTTACCAAAGAAATCAAATATTGACCATAATCATTCTTACTCATGCTTTGGCCGATTTCTAACACTTGGGCTTTAGTCAACCAACCATTATGAAGTGCAATTTCTTCAAGACAAGCCACTTTATAACCTTGACGTTTTTCAATAGTTTCAACAAACTGTGCTGCTTCAAGTAAGCTTGTATGTGTTCCTGTATCCAACCAAGCAAAACCACGTCCAAGTAACTCAACATTGAGATCACCACGGTCTAGATACATCTGGTTCACTGTCGTAATTTCAAGTTCACCACGATCTGATGGTTTTACTTGTTTTGCAATTTTCACTACATCATTATCATAAAAATAAAGACCCGTAACCGCAAAATTCGATTTTGGATGTTTTGGTTTTTCTTCTAATGAAACTGCTCGTTTTTCCTCATCAAACTCAACAACACCAAAACGTTCAGGATCTTTGACTTGATAACCAAATACGGTTGCACCCTTTTGACGGGCCACAGCTTGGCGTAGCATTGGCGTAAAACCTTGACCATAGAAAATGTTGTCACCAAGTACTAAACAGACATTACTTTCGCCAATAAACTCTTCGCCAATAATAAATGCTTGAGCTAAACCATCTGGACTTGGTTGAACGGCATAACTTAATTCAACACCGAATTGTGAACCATTACCCAATAATCGCTTAAAGCCATCTATATCGTCTGGCGTACTGATAATAAGAACTTCACGAATACCAGCCAACATCAAAACAGACAATGGATAGTAAACCATTGGCTTATCGTAAATTGGTAACAGTTGTTTTGAAACGCCTTTTGTGATCGGATACAGACGCGTCCCAGAACCACCTGCTAAAATTATACCTTTTGTAGTCATTATGCACTTACACCTAATCTTTCTCTTTGGTAACTGCCATCTTGTACCCGGCGGCACCACTCTAAATTATTTAAATACCACTCAACAGTCTTTCTAATACCTGTTTCAAATGTTTCCTCAGGCTTCCAGCCTAAATCTTTTGCAATTTTTGAGGCATCAATTGCATAACGTAAATCATGTCCTGGACGATCTTTTACGAAAGTGATTAATGTCTCATAAAGTTGATGATTATTTTGTGGTTTTAATTCATCTAAAATTTTACAAATTGTTTTCACAACTTCTATATTTTGTTTTTCGTTATGACCACCGATATTATAAGTTTCTCCAACTTTACCTTCGGTCACAACTTTATATAAAGCTTTGGCATGATCTTCGACATACAACCAATCACGGATCTGATCACCTTTACCATAAATTGGTAAAGCCTTACCATCCAGCGCATTTAAGATCACTAACGGAATGAGCTTTTCTGGAAAGTGGTATGGACCATAATTGTTTGAACAATTCGTTACTACCGTTGGTAAACCATATGTTCTATACCAAGCACGTACTAAATGATCAGAACTTGCTTTACTTGCTGAATACGGCGAACTTGGTGCATAAGATGTCGTTTCAGTGAATAAATCTGTTGTACCTTCTAGATCACCATAAACCTCATCTGTTGAAATATGATGAAATTTAAAAGAGGATTTCTTTTCTTCATTTAATTGTAGCCAGTACTTACGTGCAACCTCTAATAATGTATAAGTACCCACAATATTTGTTGTAATAAACTCAGCGGGACCATCAATAGAGCGATCAACATGTGACTCGGCTGCTAGATGCATCACAGCATCTGGTTGGAAAACTTTAAAAATTTCTGTTAAACGCTCACTATCACAAATATCAACTTGTGCAAATTGATATCGTGGATCCATATCAATTTCAGACAATGATTCTAAATTGCCTGCATATGTTAATTTATCTATATTTAACACTTCATCTTGAGTATTTTTTATAATATTTCTAATGACAGCAGAACCAATAAAACCTGCACCACCAGTGACTAAAATTTTCATAAAATTCCTATGCTAATAACTAGTAATTTTTAAAGTCGAATATCACTTTGTTCTTTATCTAAAACATATTTTAAGTCATATAAAACATGTTTCTCTTTACCTAATGCAATGAGCTCCTGACTCGACATTGCTTTAAACTGATCATGGGCAACAGCAATAACTATTGCATCATAATGATCTTGCTTTAATTCTGTAACCGGAGCTAAGCCATACTCGCCTTCAACTTCGGCACTATCCACCCAAGGATCGTAAATATCAAGATCTAAATCGTATTCCTTTAGTGCTTTCACCATATCTACAATTTTAGTATTTCGGATGTCAGGACAGTTTTCTTTAAAACTCAAACCTAAAATTAATATACGAGCACCTACCACTTGTATGCGCTGTTTTACCATTTCTTTGATCAATTGGGTTGCAACATATTCACCCATACGATCGTTTAAACGACGAGCTGCCAAAATAATTTCTGGATGTAAACCAATTGACTCTGCTTTATGCGTTAAATAATACGGGTCAACACCAATACAATGCCCCCCCACCAAACCTGGTCTAAAGTTTAGAAAGTTCCATTTTGTACCTGCGGCCTTGAGTACATCTTCTGTATCAATACCCATTTTATTAAAAATCAGAGCCAATTCATTGATCAACGCAATATTGACATCTCTTTGTGTATTTTCAATGACTTTTGCAGCCTCTGCCACTTTAATAGTTGGTGCTTTGTGTGTACCGACGTCAATAATCAAGTTATAAACTTGATCAACATAATCAGCTACTAACGGTGTTGAACCTGATGTAATTTTTAAAATATTGGTCACACGTCTTTGTTTATCACCAGGGTTAATACGCTCTGGGCTGTAACCTACAAAAAAATCCTGATTGAACTTTAAACCTGAATATTTTTCTAATTCAGGAATACACACCTCTTCAGTCGCACCTGGATAAACTGTTGACTCATAAACAACGATATCGCCTTTTTTTAAAACCTTCGCAATACTTTGAGATGCTTTTATAAGCGGAGTCAGGTCTGGCTGTTTAAAGTCATCGATTGGGGTAGGTACAGTAACTATAAAGAAATTTGAATTTTTTAAATCATTGATATCTGCAGTGTAGGAGAGATGTTCTACCTGTTTCAGCTCGTCTGAAGTAACTTCTAACGTATGATCATGCCCATTTTTTAACTCTAATATCCGATTTTCATTTATATCAAATCCGATTGTAGGTTTATGTTTACCAAATTCAACCGCTAAAGGTAATCCAACATACCCTAAGCCGATAATTGCTATTTTTAGTTGCTCAAGTTGAAACATATATAAAACCTAACCATTTAATTTTAAATGGGGAAACATCATGGATACGACCTACTACGTTAATATAGCAGACTTTAAACAAAATTTTCTCGAAATATACAATCACTGCTCGGCAAATAAAGTATGATTTGGGTTAATTATAGACTACAATCCAGTGTCTTTATGCAAAGTATCATTGGATTACAAACAATAAAGGGTTTGAATGTGAAGTATCAGAGCACATTATTATTTTTAGCCATTTCACTTTCGTTTACAGGATGTGCAATCACCTCAGGTTTACAAACTTACGACCTCCCTGAACAAGGTACGTTTAAAACAGAACAAGGAGCAGAAGTTTCTGTAGTACAACTCAATCAAGACAATCTTACTAAGCTGAACTCAGAAATTGTCCAGCCAAATAATAATATTAGTACTCTTTTTAAAAACTCACATTATCAATATCGTTTAAGTCCTTATGATGTATTATCTATTCAACTTTGGGCCTATCCAGAAATTACTCCTCCGACACAAGACAAAGGAGCTGTAAGTACAGGCTATCCAATTGATATAGATGGTAATATACAACTTCCATTGATTGGGCAAATCCATATTGCTGGTAAAACTGTACCAGAAGCAACACGATTATTACGAAGCCAATTTGCTAAGTATTTAAAAACGCCCGATGTTATTGTTAGAGTACTTTCCTATGAAGGACGCAGATTTTATGTAAATGGGCAAGTACAGAAAAGTGGACAATATACTTTAGATGATCAACCTATCAGTATTTATTCCGCATTAAGTATGGCTGGGGGTATTAACCCGCAAACCGGTGATAATACCAATATTCAACTCATACGAAATGGTCAAACTTATAGCCTAAACGCAATAAATTTAGAGAAACAAGGATATTCTCTCCATAAATTATTGGTACAACCAAATGACACGATCTTCGTCAACACAAAAGAAGATCAAAAACTTTATGTCATGGGTGAAACCAATAAAAATAAAGCTATTAATTTGCGTGATGACGGTATGACTCTCAGTGATGTACTGGGAGAGAGTGAAGGTGTCAATCCATACTCTGCAAGTGCTGCTCGTATTTATGTCATGCGTACAGATTTACAAACAAAAAGATCAACCATCTATCAGCTCAATTTAAGTAGTATTGGTAATCTCGCACTATCCAATCAGTTTAAAATGCAAAAAAATGATATTGTCTACATTGATGCAACAGGTTTAACACGCTGGCAACGGGTTATTGGGCAAATCGTTCCATTTGCTAGTGCAATTTATTCATTTCAGCTATTAGGTAAAAACTAAAATGCAGTTACAAAATATCTTAGTAGTCTGTGTGGGTAATATTTGCCGTAGTCCAATGGCAGAATATTTTTTAAGAGCTCAACATCCGCAGTTAAAGGTTTCATCTGCCGGCATTTCTGCTTTAGTAGGGCATACTGCAGATGATAAGGCCATCTATTGCATGGACCAATTAAGTATCGATATACGTCCTCATATTGCTCGTCAGCTTAATGCTGAATTAATTAAGCAAAATGATTTAATTTTGGTGATGAGTCATAATCAACAAAAACATGTTGAACAAACTTGGCCATTTGCTAAAGGCAAAGTCTTTAGGCTAGGCCATTGGCAAGGACAAAATGTACCCGATCCTTATCAACATGACCAAGCTTTTTTTGATCAAACTTGCCACAACATAAAAAGCTATGTGCAAGATTGGCGTACTCAATTATAATTCTGTATTAGTTGTAAATTTATGAATCAAAACTCTAAAACCAACGAAGATAGCATTGATTTAAAAGAGTTATTCTTTTCGTTGATTGCACAGTGGAAAATTATTGCATGTTGTGTAATCTTAAGTTTAATTTGTGCATTGCTATATTTACGTATAACGCCCGATACATACGCAGTAGATGCAATGGTACAGGTAGAAGATAGTAAAGGAGCTGCTTCTGCTGCCCTACTAGGTGATCTATCTAAAGTGACTGGTGGCTTAGGTCAAAAATCTCCAACTGATGCAGAAATTGAGATTTTGAAATCTCGGATGGTTTTGGGACAAGTTATCCATAATCTTAACCTTGATATTAAAATCAAAGATAATCAATCTGGATTCACAGCTAAACTAATCACACAAGGTAAAAGTAAACTTGAGTATCGTCATGACGCCGTAATTTATTCGAAAAAAGACTATAGTTTAATTGTAAATCAGCTTAATGTACCAGAATATTATTTAGATAAGCCTTTAAAATTAGAGTTTAAAGATGCTAATCGCTTTAATCTGATTTCTAATGATCAAATTGTATTTACTGGTGTGTTAAATAAAAACAATATATTAAATACAAACAAAGGGTTATGGCAGGTAAAAATCAACACTCAAGGTAATATTAAAGAGCAAAGTTATACTTTAATCAAACTCTCTTTACTAACAGCTGTAAATCAATTTAATGCTATTTATAAAATTGCCGAGAAAGGTAAAATGACTGGCGTTATTGGTTTAAGTTATTCAGGTCAAGATCCAGAACATATCACTCAAGTACTTAATAATGTCTTAAATGTTTATCATGAACAAAATATTGAACGAAAGTCTTTAGAGTCTAAACAAACACTAGCATTCCTTGAAAAGCAACTACCAGAGCTTAAAAAGCAGCTAGAGGATTCCGAGATCAAATTTAACCAGTTCCGTGAAAAATATAGAACAGTGGATGTGAATGCCGAATCGGAACTATTACTTAAACAAAATATTGATCTAGAAAAACTTAAGATAGAGTTACAGCAAAAGCAAGCTGAACTTTCTGCTAAATATACCAATGATCACCCATTAATCTTGCAAATTGATGCGCAAATTGCAGAGATTAATAAAAAGATTGGTGATCTTAACAATCGTTTAACGCAACTTCCAGAAACACAACGTTTATATTTACAACTTTATCGTGATGTAAAAGTAAATACTGAATTATATACATCTTTACTTAATTCTTATCAGCAACTTAAGATCGCCAATGCTGGCGAGATTGGTAATGTACGGATTATTGATACTGCAGTAGAACCAGTTAAACCGATTAAGCCTCAGAAATTGATTGTCCTAATTCTTTCAATATTAGCTGGCGGGTTTATTGGTGTATTAATTGCATTATTACGCAATATGATGCGTAGTGGAGTTAAAGATTCTGCTCAAATTGAAAATGAACTAGATCTTCCAGTTTATGCAACAGTACCTCGCTCCCCTATTCAAGAAACTCGAATGAGTATTTTGAAGAAGAAAAAGAGTATTCCTATTTTGGCAGTTAAAAATAGTGATGATATTGCAATTGAAAGTCTACGTAGTATTCGTACTGCTATTCACTTCGCATTAACCTCAGCAAAAAATAATATTATTATGATTGCAGGACCATCTCCAGAAGTCGGTAAATCGTTTATTTCAACTAACTTGGCTACTATTTTTGCACAAGGAAATAAACGCGTATTATTGATTGATGCTGATATGCGTCGTGGCTATATGCACAAATACTTCGATGTTGATGTGAAACCTGGTCTTTCTGAGCTATTAAGTGGGCAAGCTGACTTGACACAAGTTTTACATAAAACGCAAGTTGCTAATCTTGATGTGATTACTCGTGGTAAGAGTCCAACAAATCCTTCAGAAATGTTGAGTTCTACACAATTTAAAGAATTACTTGAGCAACTACAGACCCAATATGATCACATCATTATTGATACGCCACCAGTACTTGCAGTCACTGACGGTATTATTATTTCACAGTATACAGGTGTGAACTTAATTGTTGCCCGTTACATCAAATCTCATATGAAAGAGCTTGAATTAACCGTTAACCGTTTTGAACAAGCTGGTGTTAAAGTGAATGGCTTTATCCTTAATGATATTCAACGCTCTAGTGGCGGTGGTTATGGCTATAACTACGCTTATGCCTATAAAGCACAAAAAGAAGATTAATTAAAAGTTTTCTTAAAAAGCCGGGTCAAATGATCCGGTTTTTTTATTTGATTTTTTAAGTTTCGCCAAATTAAAACTAACTAAAATATATAAAAAAACCACTCGTTTTTTTTGTTAAACATTCTATGCTTAAGTCGAAGCATGCTAAGATCAAAGCAGCCTTTTAGACTCAAATGATTATTTTTGGAACCTTTTATGAGTAAAGCCTTACCCATTGCTGTCGCTGTAGTTTTAGGCGGTGCTGCACTTGTACCTGTATATTATGCAACTCAACATCCGACCACAGAAGTCGGACGTAAAGCAGACAAAAATGCTTCTCCAATTCAAAAAATCAGTTATGTTCTTGGTTATGAAGTTGCGCAACAAACTCCTCCAGAATTGGACACTAAGGCCTTTGTTCAAGGGATCCATGATGCTCGTGGCAAGCAACCAAGTGCTTATACTCAAGAAGATTTAAAAGCAGCTGTTGCAGCTTATGAAAAAGAGTTACAACAAAAAATGCAGCATCAAGATAAACAAGAGCACGCGGGTACAGCCTCTGAATCTGCAGACGCACAGTTCCTTGCAGAAAACAAAACTAAAGCTGGAGTAAAAACTACAGCATCAGGCTTGCAATATATCATTACGAAAGAAGGTACCGGTAAACAGCCAACAGCCCAGTCCGTTGTTAAAGTACATTATGAAGGCCGTTTAATTAATGGTCAGGTTTTTGATAGTTCCTATAAACGTGGTCAGCCTGTTGAATTCCCACTTAATCAGGTCATTCCGGGTTGGACTGAAGGTCTTCAGCTCATGAAAGAAGGCGGAAAAGCAACTTTCTTTATCCCATCAAACCTTGCATACGGTCCACAAGAACTTCCGGGGATCCCAGCAAACAGTACACTGATTTTTGATGTTGAACTCATTTCAGTGAAATAATAACAATCCAGGAGAGTCATTATGCTCTCCTGTTTTTTTGGAAAATGGCATGAAAAAAATCAGTTTGGTTATTGCTGCATCAACAATGAGTTTATCTGTTATTGCCGCGACACCTGTAACAAATAAAAGCCCAGCAAAAGATCAGTTTAGTTATAGTTATGGCTATTTAATGGGTCGTAATAATACTGATGCATTAACAGATTTAAATCTTGATATCTTTTATCAAGGCCTTCAAGAAGGTGCACAGAAAAAAACTGCACGCTTGACAGACGAAGAAATGGCTAAAGCAATTAATGAGTATAAGAAAACTTTGGAAGCTAAACAGCTCGTTGAGTTTCAAAAACTAGGGCAACAAAATGCTCAGGCTGGCGCTGCTTTTCTCGCTGAAAATGCGAAAAAATCTGGTGTGATTACAACTAAATCGGGTTTGCAATATCAGGTATTAAAAGAAGGTTCTGGTAAAACACCTAAAGCTACTTCTCGCGTAAAAGTCAACTATGAAGGTCGTTTACTTGACGGGACTGTTTTTGATAGCTCAATTGCACGCAATCATCCTGTAGATTTCCAATTAAATCAGGTTATTGCCGGCTGGAAAGAAGGCTTACAAACAATGAAAGAAGGTGGTAAAACCCGTTTCTTCATTCCAGCTAAACTTGCTTATGGTGAAGTAGGTGCTGGTGATAGTATCGGTCCAAATAGTACGTTAATTTTTGATATTGAATTGCTACAAGTTTTGCCAAAGTAATCCTCTAAAATATAAAAAAAGCGATCTAAATTGATCGCTTTTTTATTTTAGTGTTTTAAATCTATTGGTCTAAAGCCACTAACCAGTAAGCCAATTAAGTAAGCGATTACGCCTACTACGCATAGACCTGCGACCTCAGCAATGCGGATCCATTGAGAAAGCTCGCCGTTATACCAATTTAACCCAAACCAAAGCGCTGCGATCATGGCAAGGTTTGCCAATCCATATTGAAGAATCAGTTTTTTCCAATGTGAGCCGAATCGAAAAATATTACGCTTATGTAGATAGAAGTAGAGCAAACCAGCATTTACCAAAGCTGAACCAGAAGATGCCAACGCAAGCGCCATATGTTCAGCCTGCCAATGGATTAGTTTAAAGAATCCAATAAATACAACGTTTAAAATAGCATTTGCGGCAACAGACATTAAACCCACACGAACTGGTGTTTTAGTATCTTGCTGAGCATAGAAACCCGGTGCAAATACCTTAATTAACATAAAGGAAATTACACCAGCACTCATACATTGCAATGCAAGTGCAGTCATTTGAGTGTCATGTAGGTCAAACTCACCACGTTGGAATAGAGCCTGAATAATCGGTGTAGAAAGCATAAATAAGGCAATACTTGCTGGTAATCCCACCAATACAATAACTTTTGCTGCCCAGTCGATCATACCGCGGAACTTTTCTTGATCTTGCTCAGCATGGCGTGCTGAAAGCGAAGGTAAAATCACTGTACCAATCGCAACACCAATTAAACCTAAAGGTAGTTCCGTCATACGCTCAGCACTATAGAGCCAAGATACCGAACCATCTTGCATGAAAGATGCCCAAATTGTATTTAACAACAGGTTAATCTGAGTTACAGATACGCCAAATAATGCAGGAAGCATTAATTTTAAAATACGTTCTACACCCTCGTGTTTAAAATCAACTTTAGGTGGAATTAGGAGGTTTTTACGCCATAACTCAGGAATTTGTACAGCTAACTGTAAAATACCCGCTGCTACAACTGACCATCCTAATGCTTTAATTGGCTCAGCCATATATGGCGTAAGCCACCATGCGCCAGCAATCATTGCTACATTGAGCAATACAGGTGAAAAAGCTGGGGAAGCAAAAGAACCATAACTGTTTAAGATACTGCTGGCAAAAGCAGTCAATGACATAAACATTAAATATGGAATAGTCAGACGGAACATGCTGACCGCTAAATCGAACTTTTCAGGGTCATTATGGAAGCCCGGCGCATACATATAGATGATCGCCGGAGCTAACACCATAGCCACAAAAGTGAGTAAGGTCATGACCGTGAGTAAGCAACCAAATACCCGACTAATCAGGATTTGAACTTCAGCATGTGCTCGGCCTGTTTTATATTCGGTTAGTACCGGAATAAAAGCCTGAGAAAAAGCTCCTTCGGCAAACAATCGTCGAAAGAAATTGGGAATACGAAAAGCCACAACGAAGGTATCGAAATCTTTACCCGCACCAAACACGTTGAGTAATACGACATCTCGTACCAACCCCAACACACGTGACAACATCGTCATCGCACTGACAATAAAAGTCGATCGCCATAATGCCATCGTACTCACCTACAGCTATATATTCGAAAGTCGCTATTGTAATGAAACTAGAAAATCTTTTCGTTGTGAAATGATGAATGAACTCAAGTTTTTTTCTGTGTTAACAGTTGTCTAAAATGCTGCCATTTAAAATAAGGACCCGGATCGGTTTTTCGGCCCGGTGCAATGTCTGAATGCCCTGCAATATGATTCTTAATTTCAGGGTAAGCTTGGCGAATAGCCCTAACCACATCTGTTAGTATGCTGTACTGTATTTCTTCAAAAGGTAAATCATCACTTCCTTCAAGCTCAATACCAATTGAATAATCATTGCATTCAACTTTGGCTAAATAGCTCGAACGCCCTGCGTGCCATGCACGATCATTAAAATTAACAAACTGTAGGACCTCACCTGTTCGTAAAATTAACAGGTGCGTAGAGACCTGCATCCCTTCAATAGTCTGAAAATAGGGATGTACGGACCAATCTAATTTATTTTGGAAAAACTGCTCAATATAGCCTCCCCCAAATTGAGAAGGTGGCAAGCTAATATTATGAACCACAATCATTTGAATTTCGGTACCAGCCGGACGCTGGTTAAAATTTGGAGAAGGAACTTGTCTCGCCCCTTTTAACTGCCCATCTATAACTTCATACGGTGTGATTTGCTTCATTGAGATGCCAATAAATTGCTTGCCAATTGTTTTAGTTTAAAACAGTTATATGCTTTTCAGAGTAGTCAGTACGATTGTTTATCGCGATTAAACGAATAAAACAGCTTATTTTTAAAGTCGACGGTGCTAATATATCGCAAGTTTTAGGGTCATCGACAAAATGGAAACCGTATGAGCATACCTCAGTCTTTGCTTGAACAGTCAATTCAAATCAATATTCAACAAGCATTACAAGAAGATATTGGGGACGGTGACATTACCGCTATGCTCACACCTGAAGATGAGCAGGCCACTGCAACCATTATTAGCCGTGAAGATATGGTTTTAGCTGGACAGCCATGGGTTAATGCTCTCATCTCAGCTTATGACAACACTGTACAGGTGACTTGGTTAAAACAAGAAGGTGACCGTGTTGCTGCAAATGAAGCCTTTTTAAAGCTTGCAGGTTCTGCACGTAGCTTACTTACAGTAGAGCGCCCTGCTCTAAACTTTATTCAAACATTATCGGCTGTGGCTACAAAAACTGCTGAATATGTTCAACATCTTGAAGGTTTAAATACAAAACTTCTCGATACACGTAAAACTTTACCGGGCTTACGCATTGCACAAAAATACGCAGTAACCGTCGGCGGCGGACAAAATCACCGCCTCGGTTTATTTGATGCATTCTTAATTAAAGAAAACCATATTATGGCAGCGGGCGGTATTGCCCAAGCGATAGCAAAAGCACATCAAATTGCACCAAGCAAACCTGTTGAAGTCGAAGTTGAAACTTGGGATGAGCTAAACCAAGCACTTGAAGCAGGTGCAGATATTGTCATGCTCGACAACTTTAGCCAACAACAAATGATAGATGCTGTAAAACACGTGGCGGGTCGCTGTAAACTCGAAGCTTCGGGCAATATCACTATTGAAAACTTACGTGAAGTAGCGACGACTGGTGTCGACTATATTTCTATGGGCGTATTGACTAAAGACGTCAAAGCCGTTGATTTATCAATGCGTTTTAATGCTTAAATAAAATCCACGTCATTCTTGGTATTTTTTTGCGACTTGGTCATGTCTGCTGCTTGTATTTTTTGCCATGCTGACTGAGTCGCTTGTGCCCCGTTATCTCGTGGGTCGGCAGCCATTAAAACAAATGTAACTACTGCTAATAATACAATAAAACCTTGTAGCATAAACTTTCCCCATCACTTTAAAAAATTAGGGTTTCAAGGTAAAAGATAAATATGACCAGGCTTAGGAGATTCTGTTACAAAAGGTAAGCCTTTATTTTTATTATTCATCTATACGACAGCATCTTCCCACATAGTATTTTATATAAACAGCATAACTCCCTTTTATTTACTATCGTGACATGGATATCTCTTTTCTCTATTCAGCCTACGCGACAGAGTCTTATCGCTTAGAATTTTTTTTGCCAACAGCTCATTCTGTTACTTTGGTTTTGCCCAAAGTAACCAAAGGCATTGTCATCTGCAAAACCTGCCCACTTTCATCCTCTATCCTATTTTGTTGCAAAAATAAGATTCTTATAGATTATAGACAGGTTGCAGATGACTTTTAGCACCAATTAATGAGAAATAAATTTCAATATCTTCATTAAGGGAAATAACTTACCAATCTAAGATTCGAAATAACCCATATAAGGATCAGAAATTGAATCTTCTTGAGTTTCTATACGTCCTGCAAAACGGCGACTAAACGTTGCATCATCAGCTAATGTCACCGTAAAGTCATACCAACCACCAAATTCAGACATATCCCAAACCAATTCTTTTTCAGAACTATTCGTTTCTATAGTCCATGTTTTATTTGGTAGATAAGCATTTGCTTTGACTGTGAGCTTAACTGACTTACTGCCATCATGACGCACTTTTAAATACAAATTCGCATCACACTCTTCCACACATACTCTAATTTCCGGTAACGCTTGAGTTTGGTTAACTTGGCTCAAATTACCTTTAAACGCACGGTGGAAACCATTTGGTCCAAGTACCCATAAATCGTACTGTCCATTGATAGTATTCCACACGTCATCAAGCTGTTTCCCCGCCTCAACCATATAACGGCGTGGAATTGACGTTAGATCCAATCGGTTATACACATGGAAAACGGCTGCCTGTTTACCCGTATTAGAGAACATCAATTTAACTGTTTTTTGAGTGCCATCAACTTTGGCACTGGTGTGCAAAATATATGGCAAAGCACGTGATGGTCGAATCCCCATTTCCTGCTGCGGAAATTGCTGCTGGCTCGGAACAGGAACTTGGGGCAATAAAGCTTGAGCAACACGAATCGCATCGGCTTCGGCTTTGGTTTTCTTCCCATCTAGTTCAGCAACAGGCAAAAGATTCGGTGTTTTAAAATTAAAAGCCGTTGTTAAATCACCACATACAGCACGGCGGTATGGGCTAATATTCGGCTCTTGCACACCAAAGCGTTTTTCCAAGAACTGTAAAATAGAAGTATGGTCAAAGACTTGAGAATTTACCCATCCTCCACGGCTCCATGGTGAAATCACGTACATTGGAACACGTACACCCGGACCATACACTCGACCATCTGGCTTAGGTTGAGATTTCGAAGTCGCTACTGCTGGATGGTTAAAGTACTCATAAGATACTTGCTGATCCGTTAAAGTGGTTTTTCCATATACAACACCATTTGCATCTTTAGACGGTGCACTTGGTGAAGGAACATGGTCAAAGAAACCGTCATTTTCATCGAAGTTCACCAATAAAACGGTTTGACTCCACAACTCAGCATTTTCAGTTAACGCATTTAATACTTCCTGAATATACCAAGCGCCTTGCACAGGACTAGATGGCCCTGGATGTTCACTGTAAGTTGCAGGAGCAACTAACCAACTCACTTGCGGTAATTTACCCTGAGCAATATCAGCTTTAAAAGTTCCTAGAAAACCACCGTCTGGCATGGTATTGGCAATACCTTTATAAAGTGGTTGAGCCGCATCGATTTTTTCATCATATGCTGGACAGGTGAGCGTATCGTTACTGACTGGCTGACCAGATTGCTCATTTGCACGGCGATACTGTTTGAAACCAGCTAAGGGGTTATCGGTAAAGTTATCCGGCATGTTTTGATAAACTTTCCATGTCACGCCAGCTTGCTGTAAACGCTCAGGATAAGTCGTCCATTCATAACCTTCTGTTGATGGGCCAATGCCATCAAATTCGTTGACCACACTCGCAACACCTGCCCCTGTAGGTCCATTAGTTCCCGTCCAAATAAATTTACGATTCGGGTTGGTTCCCGCATGCATAGCGCAGTGGTACGCGTCACAAATCGTAAAAGCATTTGCTAAGGCAAATTGATATTCAACTTCTTGCTTTTTGTAATAGCCCATCGACTGCGGTTTTTTATATGCTACCCAATCACTCATACGACCATTGTCCCAAGCAGCTTGGCCATCAGACCATGAGTGAGGTGTACCTGAAACACGCTGAGCATTTCCTAAACGGCTATCTAAATGGTATGGCAGTACTTTATTTTTCTTAGCATCGTATTGTTCCCACACCTTGCGGCTTTCTGTCATAGGAATGGTAAAACGGTCACCAAAACCACGTACACCTTTTAATGTTCCGAAATAATTATCAAATGAACGGTTTTCCTGAGTCAAAATCACGATGTGTTTAACATCTTGAATAGTTCCACTTTCAACTTTCGCATCAATAGCCAGCGCTTTTTGAATACTTAGCGGAAAACTTGCCAGAGCGGCTGTCCCAAACATAGTTTTTGTAGAATTTAAAAGAAATTCGCGACGATTCATTTTTTCATCCTTAATTTTTATTATGGTGCACAGTGCATTTTGCAATTGCTGGTTGGTGGTGTTGGCGATGAATTATCTGAGTTGTTGTCATCGTTACAAGCACTGAGCATAAGCGCTAAAGATGTAATTAATAAAAGTGAAAATTTTCGCATTGATTTTTTCCAAACGGTTTAAATGCGAACTACTAATAAAGTGAAAAGGTGACAGACAAGTGATGTTTTTATGTCGATTTGATGAAGGCATAAAAAAACGCATCCGAAGATGCGTTTTTTAGATAACTTGAAATTACCAGCCTAAAGCTTCTTGTTGCTTTTTAATCAGCTCGGCAATTCCTTTTTCAGCCATTTCTAACATGGCATTGCTTTGAGCACGGGTAAACGGTTTGTCTTCCGCTGTACCTTGAATTTCAATAAACTCGCCAGCTTGTGTCATTACTACGTTTAAGTCAGTTTGACAATTCGAATCTTCTTCATAGCAAAGATCAAGCAATACTTCGTCTTGATACATGCCTACAGAAATTGCAGCAACTAAGCCTTTAAGGGGATCTTGCTTGATTTTTTTCTGCGCAAGTAAAACATTCATCGCATCAACCAATGCTACAGCAGCACCAGTGATTGAAGCAGTACGTGTACCGCCATCTGCCTGAATGACATCGCAGTCGATGGTAATGGTATTTTCACCCAGCTTTTTCAAATCAACCATCGCACGTAAGCTACGGCCAATGAGACGTTGGATCTCTTGAGTACGACCAGTTTGTTTACCACGAGCAGCCTCACGGTCACAACGTGAGTGTGTTGAACGCGGTAACATGCCATATTCTGCTGTTACCCAGCCTTGACCTTGGCCTTTTAAAAAGCGTGGCACTGAGTTATCAATGCTTGCAGTACAAAGGACTTTGGTGTGACCAAATTCGACCAGCACAGAACCTTCAGCATAACGGGTGTAGTTTCGTGTAATTTTCACTTCACGTAATTGGTCTAATGCACGTTGGTCAATACGCATAATCCTTCCTAAATTCTCTTAAATACAAACTTGGGCATAGTATAGCAAAGGATTTTGACAGGTTGAGTTTATTCCCTACTTTCAAATGTAAGTCTGCACTTTTCATGACTTAAAAATAAAAATAGCCCCTTTTTAGGAGCTATTTATTGGTCTATCGATTAGGCAAATTTGAATTTTGCTTTTAATTTTTCTAATGTCTGCATCACTTTTGCAGTTGTATGGTTTGGTAATGAGCATTTTGCTAAACGCACCCATACACTCCAGAACTGGCGCATAAAGTTCGCTTCGTTGTAGTTAATACCATATTCTGCACAGAGTGCCTTAATTTTCGGTGCTACTTCTTTATAGCGATTAGCTGGCATATCTGGAAATAAATGGTGTTCAATTTGATGGCTTAAGTTACCACTCATAAAATGAAGCCATTCTGTACCACTAAAATTACTTGAACCACGAATCTGACGTAAATACCACTCTGCCTTGGTTTCAGTGTCGGTATTATCCGGCTCAAACGTTTCTGCGTCTTCAGTGAAATGACCATTAAAAATCACAGCTGATGACCATAAGTTACGAATAATATTGGCAACTACATTTCCCGCAAAAACCGGTAAAAACATAGGGCCAGAGATCACAGGGAAAAATACATAGTCTTTTAAAACTTGGCGTGTGGCTTTTTTACGGACTTTAGCAGAATCTTTCCAAACCTGTTTCCAACTCTTGGTTTTATAAACTAATGCATCTTCAAGATGTAAGTTTTGTACACCTACATACCATTCAAAGAAAAACATTAACTGTAGACCGAGTGGAATATTAAACAGGTGACGAGGTTCCCACTTTTGTTGATCACTTACTCGTAAAATTCCATATCCGACATCGTGGTCTTTACCGACAATATTGGTGTAGGTGTGGTGTACATAGTTGTGTGTTTCACGCCAGTCATCACCAGAGGCAATGGTATCCCAATCATAGGTATTACCATTCAGACTTGGCTCATTTAACCAGTCAAACTGACCGTGCATCACGTTATGACCAAGTTCCATGTTTTCTACGATTTTAGAAATACCTAGTAAACCTGTACCCAATAACCAGACAGGTGGAATCCAGCCACCAAACATCAACATGCCACGTGATGCGATTTCGGTATAGCGAACAAAGTTACGGACTTTGTAGATATATTTTGCATCTTGCTCACCAAGACTTTTCATAACATCTTGTCGAATCTGTTCAACACGGCGGCCAAACTCTTCAGTTTGTTCCGGTGTTAAATGAGCAGATTTAGAAACAGTAGAAAATTCTAATGCCATATTCATAGGGTTAATCCTCTGTAATTCTTTTTATAGATCAATCGTGACTGGGCTTAATGCCTGGCTCACGCATAGTTTAATTGGACGATTCGGTTGGTCTTCAATTTCGCCTGTTAACAGGTTTTGAGTGACCCCGCTCACTTTGGTACAACTGCATTTATTACAACCCCCCATACGGCAGCCATGTTGCGGACGTAGTCCCGCCTGCTCTGCACTGCTCAGTAAATTTGTTTCAGCTAAAAATTCGTGTTGAGCACGGCGGAAAATAACAGGCTGTGCTGCATGTGTACCAGTCACTTGAAGTGGTTGGAAATATTCTTGGTGAAGCTGAGACTGAGCTCCTTTTTGCACATAAATTTCATTCGCCTGCTGCATCATGCCGTGGTGCCCACATATATAGGTCGCAGTCTGCGCAAAATCTGGAACAAGCTTTTGTAGTAGGCTTTCAGTTAAATGCTGCTTTTGCTCGGTAGTATTAAAAAAATGATACTGAAGCTGTGGGTACTGCTCTGCCAAAGCTTTTAATGCAGCATGAAAAATTTCCGCACGATTAAAATAAATGACATGAATTTGTTCAAGCTGCTGTCTTAAAGCTTGCTGCAAGAGTGAATAAATTGCAGTAATACCACTTCCTGATGCAATTAAAATTGCAGGCTGCTGACCTTCATGCAAAGTAAAATCACCTTGTGGCTGTGAAATCTCAACACACTCACCCACATGTAACAGTTGAGCTGCACGAGACACCAAGCCTTGTACTTTAATACCTAAAGTGATTTCACCTTGAGTGGTTACTTCAATAATCGAATAGCTACGTTGTTGATAAACGCCATCGATAAGCAACGTCAATAGAATACTTTGTCCCGCACAAACCTGATCGAAATTAAAATTACGATTCGGTTTAAGTCTAATGAGCACCATATCGGTATGAAGCGGCTGAACAGCGGTAACTTCTGCAAGTACCCTTTTCCAAGCCCAAGACACGTTAATTTTTTGCAAAATAAAATCAACGAAATCTTCTCGAACCCAATGCGGTTGATAGTTAAGTGTTGCGTTCATACGTTCCTCTTTTGTTTCTGGCTATTTATTTGAGTGAACACATGTTCATATAGTGAACATATGTACACTATATTTATAAGTGTTCACTCAGTCAACACTTGTTCACTATTTTTTTTATGAAAGTTTGCTCTTTTTTGTTAGACTTTGGCTCACGGTTTAAATAGGTTTTTTTAATGTCGATACGGGATGAACGAAAACAGCAAAGTCGTCAGGCACTTCTCGATGCAGCCTTGCATCTAAGCACGTCTGGGCGTTCGTTCAGTAGTATTAGTTTGCGTGAAGTTGCACGTGAAGTAGGTTTAGTGCCAACTGCGTTCTATCGTCATTTTCAAGACATGGATGAACTTGGGAAAGAATTGGTTGACCAAGTTGCCCTACATTTAAAAAGCGTTTTACATCAACTCGGCCAAAGTTATTTACAGCACAAATCTGCTAAAACCCAAACCAGTATTGAATTATTTGTACAAGCAGTGAACCATAGCCCTAAACAGTGGCAATTTATGATTGCTGAACGTTGGGGAGGTTCCGAAACCGTTCGTGCAGCCATTGCTAGAGAAATTGAATTTTTAATTGAAGATCTAACAACAGATCTGACTAAACTCGAAAATTTTAAACATATTCAAAACCCTCAAGACTTAAATGTCTTATCTACCATTTTGACCAATATGTCATTTACATGGGCAATGACGTGGCTCAACCTCGCCAAACAATATCAAGGTGAGCAACTTAAACAGCAACAAACCGCATTTATTGAAAATGCGTCTACACAAGTTCGCTTACTGTTTAGAGGCATTGCTAACTGGGAACGGTAAAACTGGCAAATGACAAAAAACAGGTTATGTGTTAATACGTAAAGAGTGAAAGAAAAAGGCTAAAATTTCTAGAAAAGTCTTTTTCTTTTTACAGGAAGTAAACTATTCGTTAGGCCAAACTGGTGTGGGAATACCTATGAATCTTGATCGTCATACACAATTTTTGATGCGCAAAGAAAAAATTCTAAGCGTTGCAGAAAAATTGTTACTAGAAAACAATCAGGAAATTACTCTAGATGAATTAGTGGCCGAGCTAGATATCGCAAAAGGTACGCTTTATAAACACTTTAGAAGTAAAAATGAACTTCTGCTTGAACTCATTATTCAAAATGAAAAACAAATTTTAGAAATTTCTCAAAAATATAATACTGATTTTAAAGAGTATGCTCCGCGTTACATGCTCCACCATTTGCTCACACCGGGAAAAACGATTTTATTGCATCAGCTTGAAGAAAATCTGACGATGACAGAGTCTAAGTTGAAGCATCTTTTTGAAGAGCTGTATGAAATCCGTCAGCAACGTATTTTAGCGATTAAAGATATTACAGAAAGTTATTTAAAATCATTAAATTATGACATGTCGATTCGTGACTATTTATCTTATATCTGGTCACTGACTTACGGCGCATCACTACTTTTAAATTCGACTTATTATCAGCGTTCGATTGGTTCTCGCCAAAAATTAATTAATTTATATATTAACCAAGCATTATCACTACCTACCCAAACCACCAATTTTGATGCACTAAATTTTCAGATTGAAGACGAGAATTCTCAAAATTAATTGAATGATTTCGTGATTATGAAATAAATTTTATAAAAAAGGGCTTCTGATGAAGCCCTTTTACTAACGCACTCAAAATTATTTTGCTTTACGTTCTTTCTCAATTAAGTAATTAAGTACTTGAGTAACTTTACCATCTTCACCCTGTACAACATACTTACCATTTACCACTACAGCAGGAACGCCTGTTAATTGGTACTGTTGAGCAAGTTTATTTGACTCGGCAACTTTTGCAGTTACTGCAAATGAGTTGTAAGTGCTATTAAATTTTTGTTCAGGCACACCGTAACGAGTAAAGAATTTAGCCGCAGAAGCCTGGTCAAAAATCTGCTGACCATTCACCTGAATTGCATGGAATAATGGTAAATGCGTGCGCTTACGTACGCCTAATGCCTCAGATGTATAGTAAGTACGTGCCCCTTGTTCCCACACTTTGTTCATGGCAGCTGGCGTACGTACGAAACGTACATCGCTCGGAATCTGTTTTAACCATTCTTGCATATGCGGTTCAAGTTTAAAACAGTGCGGACAACCATACCAAAAGAACTCACGAACTTCGATTTTCCCCGGTACTTCCACTTTGCCTGGATTGGCAATTACGGTGTAGTCTTTACCAGCAACGAAATCTGCTGCCATTGCACTACCCGATATGGCCATAATTGCTGCACTCAAACCACCCAAAACCAATTTTTTCATTGTTACAGCTTTTCCTCTAAGTTGTTATGCATTAGCTTATGCCCTAAATATAAAACAAATATGCTAAATTCGTTTTGCTTCTGTGAAGTTTTTTATTGGGTTTATCGCTTTTTTCCCAATAATCGCTACACTAACAGCGAACTACATCAAAAAGATAACCCAAGTTTAGAGGTAGCACCATGTCGCAATTGAATGTTGATTTACAAGAAATCGCAAAATTTGAAGCTCTTGCTGCCAAATGGTGGGATCAACATTCTGAATTTCGCCCACTCCATCAAATTAACCCATTACGTTTAAATTGGATTGATGAACGTGCCGGTGGTCTTGCTGGTAAAAAGGTGCTTGATGTTGGCTGTGGTGGCGGTATTTTAGCTGAAAGCATGGCGCGCCGCGGTGCAGACGTACTCGGCATCGATATGGGTGAAGCGCCTTTAGCCGTAGGCCGTTTGCATGCTCAACAAGAAAATGTTCAAAATATTGAATATCGTCAAATTCCAGTTGAAGAGTTGGCGCAAGAACAAGCAGGCCAATATGATGTGGTCACTTGCATGGAAATGATGGAACACGTTCCAGACCCAGCATCCATTGTGAAAGCATGTCAGACATTGGTTAAACCAGGCGGCCATGTGTTCTTCTCGACTATTAACCGTAACCCGAAATCTTATTTATTTGCCATTATTGGTGCTGAATACGTACTGCGTATGCTACCAAAAGGTACGCATGATTATCACAAGTTTATTCGCCCGTCAGAAATGGCACATGACATTCGTAATGCAGGTTTAACTTTAAAAGAAATGACAGGTTTGCACTACAACCCAATTACGAAGCGTTATTGGTTAGCACCAAATGTTGATGTTAACTATATGGTTCATACAGTAAAGACAGGTGCATGATGAAAGCTGTTTTATTTGATTTAGACGGCACTCTCATCGATACCGCTGCCGACTTTATTCGCATTATTCAACAAATGTGTCGTGATGCAAGACGCCCTGTTGTAGAAGCAGACCTTATTCGAACTCAGGTGTCTGAAGGTGCACGTGCCATGGTCAAATTGGTCTATCCAGAGCTGGATGTAACCAATCCAATCTTCTTGGCACATCGACAAAATTTTTTAGATATGTATGGTAATAATATTGTCGTCGATACAGATCTATTTGAAGGGATGTATCCGCTTTTAGCAGAGTTGGAAGCCCAGCAAATACCGTGGGGTATTGTCACCAATAAACCACGTGGTTTAAGTGAATCTCTTCTAGAAAAGCTAAACCTGACTGAACGCTGTGCAGTTTTAGTGTGTCCGGAAGATGTTTCTAAAACTAAACCAGACCCAGAACCGATGTATTTGGCTGCAAAGCAGTTAAATATTCCAGCTGATGAAATTATTTATGTGGGCGATCACCCACGTGATATTGATGCTGGTCGCAATGCCAATATGTATACCATCTTGGCAGCATACGGCTATTTACCTATCGAACATCGTGATGATTTAGCCGCGTGGCAAGCCGATTCGATTGTAAATACGGTGACAGAATTACACGAGATGTTACGTCAAAAGCTTCCTGCTCTACAGGAAAATCAGCGTATGATAAGTTAACACAAGAGTTTTACAGGCTTTTTTAACGGTTATTTATATCAGTATAAAAAGAAGGAGGTTTACCAATGAAATATTCAGAATATCAACCTCGTCCAGATCTACTCAAAGATCGAATTATTTTAATCACCGGTGCAGGTGATGGAATCGGGCGAGCTGCGGCCCTCAGTTATGCTTTACACGGTGCAACTGTGGTTTTGCATGGTAGAACCTTAAATAAACTTGAAGTAATTTATGATGAAATTGAAGGTTTAGGCGCCCCTCAACCTGCAATTTTACCGCTCCAGCTTTCGAGTGCTTCTGATCGTGATTATGACTTTTTAGTCAATACGTTAGAAAAGCAATTTGGACGTCTAGATGGTATTTTGCATAATGCCGGTATTTTAGGTGATCGAGTAGAACTTGCCCATTACCCAGCAGAAGTGTGGGATGATGTGATGGCAGTCAATTTACGTGCACCTTTTGCGCTTACTCAAGCCTTACTCCCACTTTTACAAAAATCAGATAACGCTTCTGTTGTGTTTACCAGCTCTGGCGTAGGTCGCGAAGCACGTGCACTTTGGGGTGCTTATTCAGTATCTAAAGTCGCGATTGAAGCTGTGAGCAAGATTTTTGCAGCTGAGCATACTTATCCAAATATTCGCTTTAACTGCATTAACCCAGGTGCAACACGTACTGCAATGCGTGCTAAAGCTTATCCTGAAGAAGATCCAAAAACATTACCAACACCAGAGTCAATCATGCCAGCTTATCTCTATTTAATGGGTGAAGATAGCCTGACGCTCAATGGTCAAAGTATTGATGCACAGGACTAAATAACTATAGATGAAAAGCTAAAATAAATTACGGCCGATCATCACATCTGGCTTGGCTATACCTGAAAAGATATATACAAGCCTTTTTTATTATTGATAAAACACTGGATTTATCCGTAATTTTAATTGAAGCATTAAATGATCTTCACAGTTTCTCTGCATTTTGCGCGTACAGTATTCAACATGAGAGACATCAGATGTAAACGAGGATGCATCATGAAAAAGTTGTTCACCATCTTAGCCCTTAGCATAACTGTACTGACCACCAGTATGGCAAGCTTTGCTGATCCTCCATTTGACCGAGGACATGGCCAGAAAGGACCTAAAGGTGGGCCTCGTGGTGAATGGAATGATCGTGGGCATAAACATGACCGTGACGATGATGAAGATCGTTTTCGCGATGAGCGTCGTATGCGCGAAGAACGCGGTTTTGAGCGTCTAAAGCAACATCGCTGGCAGCCAGGCTATGTTATGCCACAGCATTATCGCGGTAATGGCTATAAGGTCGACTATAGAGACAATAACTTGCCTAAACCAGACCGTAATCAACAATGGTACAAAATCAATAATGATTATATTTTAGTCGACACAGATTCTAATAGCATTGTTAGCATTCGTGGTTTATAAAACTGATAGCTCCTCACTCATCAGTTAGTAAAAAAGGATAAAGCCCATCGGTTTTATCCTTTTTTATTTTTATATCAATAAGATATTAAAAATTTATATATTCTAAATTTCTTCTTATTTCCTAGATATTTTTCACATTTATTGTTCTTAGTCTTCACGATTTATCTGTAATTCTTCACTAATCTTCAATTATCGAAATTTAATTTATCATTCGAGGTCCATTATGAAAAAACTAACAACAGCAATTGTTCTTTCAATGAGTGGTTTAATCGCATCAACAGCGATGGCTGCACCAAATGATCATGACCATCATGATAACTACCGAAACCATGACGTCAGACCAGTCAAAGTAATTCATAAAGATGATCGTGCCAATATCTGGCGAGAAGGCCAAGTCGTACCACATGAATATCAGCACCCACGTTATGTCATCGACTATCGCACGCATGATAAATTGACTAAGCCTGGACGTTTTCAAAAATGGTATAAAGTGAACGGTAACTACGTACTCGTAAATGAGCAAAGTCATAAAATTATTAAAGTGATTCGTTAATTTAATAAACCAACAAACACCCAAATGTAATTTGGGTGTTTTTCTATCTAATACATGCGACTTTAAGCTTTTTTGTTTAGAATCATCTTTATATCTTTTTGCTGTTGATTCGAGATCGGTATGCCAACTAAGTCTTTAGAGAAATCACATAATAACACCCAACATTATGTACATTGGTTCCGACATTCAGCACCTTATATTAATGCCCATCGCGATAAAACTTTTGTTTTAATGTTCGGCGGTGAAGCAGTCCGCGATCCTAATTTTGAACACATTATCCATGATATTGCTTTATTGCATTCACTTGGTATTCGCTTAATTTTAGTCCACGGCGCACGTCCACAAATTAATCAAAACCTTAAAGATAAAGGTATCGAAACACCTTTTTATGACAATAGCCGTATTACCACACGTGAATCATTAAGCTGTGTCATGAGTGCTGTCGGTTCTATTCGTTTAGAAATCGAAGCATTGTTATCTATGGGCTTAGCTAACTCTCCAATGTACGGTGCTCGCATAGACGTCGTATCAGGGAACTTCGTAACAGCTAAACCTTATGGTATTCGTGATGGTATGGATTTTCAGCTTACAGGAGAGGTTCGTTCCATAGACACCGACGCGATTGAACGCCATCTTGATAACGATAATATTGTTTTACTTGGTCCAACTGGCTATTCAACCACAGGTGAAGTATTTAATTTAAGAGCTGAAGAAGTTGCAACGAAAACTGCAACCTATTTAAAAGCAGATAAATTAATATTTTTAGGTGAGCAACAAGGTTTGCTCAATGAAGAAGGACAATTATTGCGTGAATTAAGTCCGCATCAACTTGACTACTATATTCAGCAATACCAAACCACCAGTCCAACTCTAACTCTACATTTAGAAGAAGCAAAAAAAGCTTCTCTGTCGGGTGTACATCGTGTTCATTTAATTTCATATGCCTATGATGGCGCACTCATTGAAGAACTGTTCACACGTGATGGTGTAGGTACCATGATTACCGATGCACATTATGAAGAAGTTCGTATGGCGCATATTCAAGATGTTGGCGGCTTAATGAACTTATTACGCCCGTTAGAAGAAGAAGGTATTTTGGTTTATCGTTCACGTGAACGTTTAGAGCAAGAAATTAGCCAGTTTGCGGTTATTGAACGAGACGGTATGATTTTGGCCTGTGCTGCTCTTTATCCGATTCCGACGGAGTTTAACGAAACTCGTTCAGCAGAAATTGCTTGTGTAGCAGTACACCCAAGTTATCGTAAATCCAACCGTGGCAGCCAAATTTTGCAATTCCTTGAAGAAAAGGCAAAACAACAAGGCATTCGTAAATTGTTTGTTTTAACAACCCGAACTGCACACTGGTTTTTAGAACATGGTTTCCACCAAGTCACCGTTGATGAATTACCAAATGCCCGTCAGGCACTATATAACTATCAAAGAAATTCTTTAGTGTTTAAAAAACTATTTCCCTAGTCTTTGCATTTTTTAAGATATTCTTATTTCAGATAAGCTTAGTCCCAAAAGTACAACCATACATACCATTAATGTATGGTTGTACTTTTTTTAAATCTTTAAATTTTCTTCATTTCATATTTTTCATTTTATTTACAAAGCCTTAAACACCATTTTCTAAATATTATTCTGTTTAATAAATCTTTTTTTTTCATAAGTTTATCGCCGAAAGTTTTTAGCTTTTTTTTGTATAAATAAAGACCGAATACTTATTTTTTATGAAATAAAAATCCCTTTAGGGTATCTGCTCATCCAATTATTTTTCTTTTTCTCTTTCGGGGAGCACGAAACCACATGGCACTTTTTAATTCCACTTCATGGGCAAAATATTCAGTCATTGCTGCCGGCCTTGCGGGAGTGATGATGCTAGGTGGTTGTGCCAAAAAAGAGGAACAGACCACCACAACTCTAAATATTGGATACCAGAAATATGGCATCCTTCCTATTTTAAAAGCTCGTGGAGACTTGGAAAAAGCGCTAAAAGATCAAGGCGTACAAGTGAAATGGGTCGAGTTTCCTGCGGGTCCTCAATTACTTGAAGGTCTAAATGTCGGAAGCGTTTCATTGGGTGAAGCAGGTGAAGCACCACCTATTTTTGCTCAAGCAGCCAATCCAAATTTAGTCTATGTTGCAAACCAGCCTGCGGCACCAAAAGCAGAAGCATTATTGGTACAAAAAGACTCTCCTATTCACTCTATTCAAGATTTAAAAGGCAAACGTGTCGCACTGAATAAAGGTTCGAATGTTCACTACCTTTTATTGAAAGTCTTAGAAGCCAACAACTTAAGCTTAAGTGATATTCAACCAGTTTATTTACCGCCATCAGACGCACGTGCTGCATTTGAAAAGGGCGCTGTCGATGCATGGGTCATTTGGGACCCGTTCTTTGCAGCAGCTGAACATCAAATTCAAGCTCGAGTTTTAGCAACAGGTGAAAACTTGGTAAGCAATCATCAGTTTTACTTAGCTGATCGTAAATTTGCAGAAAGTAATCCAAAAGTACTCAACACTGTTGTGCAAACACTAAATCAGACAACTGAATGGGTCAGCACGCATCAAGATGAAGCGGCTAAGCTACTCGAAAAACCTACTGCACTTGAGTTTGATGTACTCAAAACGTCCATTTCGCGAATGGGTTTTGGTGTTCAGCCAATATCTGACAAGGTCGCCCAAGAACAACAATATGTAGCCGATGCCTTTTATGCGCAAAAGCTCATTCCAAACAAGCTCACCATACAAGAAGCCATTTTAAAACTGAAATAAACCTAGCTTTGGCACAGCTTAAATAACGATATAAATGCTGTGCCTTGCCTTAAGGGAACAAGGATATCAATATGCAAGATCAGTCATTATTTAATAAGAGTCAGTGGACTCAGTTAGTTAAGCGCTTTAGCGCACTCGCTGTATTTGGTTTAACAATCGCAGCGCCTGCTTGGGCAATTGACCCAACTGTAAAAGAACTGCGTATCGGTTTCCAAAAAAGCTCGATTAACTTCGCGATTGCCAAACAGCAAAAACTATTTGAACAAGAATTTCCAAATGCCAAAATCACTTGGAATGAATTTCCCGCTGGCCCTCAAATTTTAGAAGCCTTGGCTGTTGGCTCACTCGATGTCGGCGTTACTGGTGACACCCCGCCAGTCTATGCTCAAGCAGCGGGCAAGCCTTTATATTACATTGCTTATGAAGCAGCTAAGCCATTAGCGTCAGCAATTTTAGTTCCTAAAAACTCACAGCTTACTCAACTTAAAGACCTGAAAGGCAAACGTATTGCGCTACAAAAAGGTTCTAGCTCACATTACCTACTTGTACAGGCTGTACGGAAAGCGGGCTTAAAATGGAGCGACATTACGCCAATTTGGCTCACACCTGCCGATGCTCGCGCTGCATTCCAAAAAGGTGCCGTTGATGCATGGGCAATTTGGGATCCTTACTACGCTTCAGCACAATTAGAAGACCAAGCTCGTGTTCTTGCATCTGGTAAAGGTCTAAGCCCGAACTATACCTTCTATTTAGCCGCTCCAAATTTTGTTAAGCAATATCCAAAAGCTGTTCCAGGACTCATCAAGCAGATCAATCAAGCTGACAAATGGGTTCAAAGCCATCAAGCAGAAACAGCAAGTGCGATTGGCCAAAGTACAGGCTTAAAACCTGCAACTAGTGACTTATTCATTAAACGTCGTCCACGTCCATCAGCAGCAGCTCCTCTTAACAGCAAAGTGATTGCTGAACAACAGCAGCTTGCAGACATCTTTACTCAACAAGGCATCATTCCAAAACCAATCAGCATTAAACAAGCTGTTTGGGGTGCCAAGTAATTTCAATAGACATATAGGTAATGCACATGAAAATTTTCTGGTTTATTCCTACCCACGGTGATAGTCGCTATTTAGGTACAAGTAAAGGCGCTCGTCAGGTTGACCATGCCTATATGAAGCAAATTGCTGTGGCAGTAGATAATTTGGGCTATGAAGGTGTACTTATTCCAACGGGCCGTTCATGTGAAGACCCATGGATTACGGCGGCGAGCCTGATTGATGCAACTCAGCACCTTAAGTTTTTAGTTGCGTTACGTCCGGGGGTAACCACACCAGCTTTAGCTGCACGTATGGCTGCAACATTTGACCGCTTGTCCAATGGTCGTGTGTTACTCAACTTGGTGACAGGTGGCGATGAAGCCGAACTACGTGGTGATGGTTTATATGAAGATCACTCAACGCGTTATCAAACTGCCAATGAATACGTAAAAATCTGGCGCGAAATTTTGACGCGTTCACATACAGGTGAAGCTTTTACATTCCACGGCGAACGCTTACAAGTCGATGATGCAAAACTACTTTATCCACCTGTTCAAAAACCTTACCCACCTCTTTGGTTTGGCGGTTCCTCAGATGTCGCGGTCGACCTTGCGGCTGAGCAAGTGGACACTTACCTCACTTGGGGTGAACCGCCAGCGGCCGTGAAAGAAAAGATCGAACATGTTCGTGCAAAAGCAGAGGCTAAAGGCCGTAAATTAACTTATGGCATTCGCTTGCATGTCATTGTTCGTGAAACCAACGAACAAGCATGGGCGGCTGCTAACGAACTGATTCAGTATCTAGACGATGCAACTATTGCTGCAGCACAGAAAAAATTTGCACAAATGGACTCAGTTGGTCAGCAACGTATGGCTGCTCTACACGGCGGTAATCGAGACAAACTTGAAGTATCTCCAAATCTTTGGGCAGGTATCGGTCTAGTCCGCGGTGGTGCAGGTACAGCACTTGTCGGCGATCCAGAAACCGTTGCTGCACGTATTCAAGAATATGCAGATTTAGGTATCGATACCTTTATTTTCTCAGGCTATCCACACCTTGAAGAATCAATCCGTTTTGCAGAGTTAGTATTCCCGTTATTACCAATTGAAACTCGCGCTAAACTTGCTCAGCCAAATTTAACCGGTCCATTCGGTGAAATTATTGCCAATAACTACGTTCCAGACGAGAAGAAACAAAATAGTTCCGTCAAGGAGCCTGCATGAGCAAAGCTGAAAGTGTTGTTTCACGTGGAACAAAACAAATCGGGCAGCGTTTGCTGCCTTGGATTTTCCCTATTCTTCTATTGGTTGTTTGGCAAATTGCCTCAACTTCGGGTCTTTTAGAAAGCCGTATTTTGCCCGCCCCGACTGCTGTCGTTTCGGCATTTTGGCATCTTTTGGTGAGTGGGGAACTATGGCATCACGTTAAAGTAAGTGCTGGTCGTGCACTGCTTGGCCTTCTGATAGGCGGCGGTTTAGGTTTGCTATTAGGTCTGCTCAATGGATCTTCACGTTTTGCCTCTACCCTGCTCGATACGACCTTGCAAATGATTCGTAATATTCCGGCTCTTGCACTTATTCCATTGGTGATTTTGTGGTTCGGTATTGATGAAACAGCAAAATTATTCTTGGTGGCAGTTGGTGTTTTCTTCCCTATTTATATCAACACCTATCACGGTATTCGTTCAGTCGACCCCCAATTGATTGAGATGGGTAAAAGCTATGGCCTTTCCCGTTGGCAGCTTTACAAAGAAATTATTCTACCGGGTGCGATGCCTTCTATTTTAGTCGGTTTACGTTTTGCATTAGGTTTGGTTTGGGTGTTGCTCATTGTAGCTGAGACTATTTCAGCACAAGCAGGTATCGGTTACATGACCATGAATGCGCGTGAGTTTTTGCAAACAGATGTGGTTCTGGTCGGTATTCTTCTTTATGCCCTATTAGGCAAATTAGCCGATGTTCTAGCGCAACTTTTGGAACGTTATTTACTACGCTGGCATGCCGGTTATCAAAAATAAAGGAGCTTAAAATATGACAAATCTGAATTTAAATATTAATCAGAATGACGTAGAGCTCATTCCAGAAAATCATCCAGAGTCGCAAGAACCCGTAGTAGGTGCAGAGATTCTGATTGAACAGCTTTATAAGTTTTATGGTGAGGTTAAAGTTCTTGAAGATCTTAACCTACATATTCAACCGGGCGAATTTTTAGCTATTGTTGGTCGTAGTGGCTGCGGTAAAAGTACCTTACTACGCTTAATTGCCCAACTTGAAAAAGCAAGTTTTGGTGAGATCAAGTTTAAATCTGCCCGACATTTACGTGAAGGAATTACTAACGATGACATTCGGGTTATGTTCCAAGACCCACGCCTACTTCCTTGGCGAAATATTCTTCAAAACGTTCAACTTGGGCTACCAAAATCGCAACATGCTTTAGCAGAAGAATTATTAGAGAAAGTAGGTTTAAAAGAAAAAGCGGGACAATGGCCTTCACAGCTCTCTGGTGGACAACGACAACGTACCGCCCTAGCCCGTGCGTTATCTCATACTCCCCGTATTTTACTTCTAGATGAACCTTTGGGTGCATTAGATGCGCTCACCCGCCTTGAGATGCAAAGCTTGATTGAACGTTTATGGAAAGAGCAAGGTTTTACTGCCATTTTGGTCACACACGATGTAAGTGAAGCAGTGCAACTGGCCGACCGTATTATCCTATTAGATAAGGGCCAAATTGCCCAAAGTTTCCAAGTGAATTTGCCACGTCCGCGTAAAAAGAGCATCACTTTTGCCCAGCTTGAACAACAAGTACTCGACGCAGTCTTAGCAACTTAAGGTTGAGATGAGTAATGAGAACCATTTCAACAACAAAATGCCCACTTAATGAGCAATAAAACTGATGATTTATTGCTCTTTTTTGGGGCGAAGATCAAAAAATATTTTTAAGAATAACAATAAACTAGTGAATCTCTCTATTTTTTGCACAATAGTATATCTATTGCTCAAATAACTATCCGTTTTTTCACTAAAAAAGTGAGACACCTGTGCACAAATCAAACGATTTACCTTACAATGGGAGCACTATCTTTTTAATTTATGCAGCAAATGGAACAAAAGAAGAGTACTCAAAAGCGCAATCAGCTTCTTGCTGCCGCCCTTGATGTGTTTTCACTATATGGGTTCAGTGGTGCAAGTCTGGATGAAATTGCCCAACTCGCTGACATGCATAAGTCGAATATTTTCTATTACTATGAAAATAAAGAGTCTTTATATGTGGAAGTGCTGACCACAGTTTTACAAAAATGGCTTGCTCCCTTACAAACTTTAGAAGCTGAGTTAGAACCAGCCGAAGCTTTGTCTCACTATTTAATACAAAAAATCGAACTTTCTCGTAGCCAACCAAAGGCTTCGCGATTATTTGCTTTGGAAATTATCCAAGGGGCACCACACATTTTGCCTATACTGAAAGGGCCTTTGAAAAAGCTATTTAAGCGTAAAGCCAAGGTCATTCAGACTTGGCAAGAAGAAGGAAAAATTTCTCCTGATATCGACCCTGAGCTGTTAATACTCAATATTTGGGGTCTTACACAAAACTATGCCGATTTTGCCACGCAAATGGAAATGGTGACTGGAAAAACACTGCGTAACCGCAGTATGTTCCAACGCTCGATTGAGCATACAGTACATATGATGCTCTACGGCGTATTACCTCGCTAAAATAAAAAAGATCGGCAAATTTGCCGATCTTTTTTTAGAAATGATTTTGATAAAGAGCCAAGAGCTTTTGCGCACCCAATAATAAATTTTCTTCCCAATCCAGATGGGCCGTATCGTCTGCGCCATCAGTAATATACTTCACTGAAATTAGGCGTACACCTAGCTTGTGGCAAACTTTGGCTAAGGCATACCCTTCCATATCCACCACATCACACGCGACCTTCGGCTGTCCCGTTTCAAATGAGTCCCCTGTCCCGCAAATCCCTTTTGGTAAATCAGCAAAATGCGTTTGGAGATGAATTGCAGCGGGCAAGTGATCATCTAACGGCGTTACACCTACTTCAAACCCTAATGGTGAAACATCCATATCACGTTGTACAAAGGTTTTTACTTCGACCAAATCATGCCGATTAAAAGACGAACTTCCTGCCGAACCTAAGTTAATTAGAGTTTTACAGCCTGTTTTTTGAATAACTTCAAATGCTTTAAAAGCAGCGTTGATTTTACCTATACCACTGTAATGGACTTCAATACCTGCTTGCTCAAATAAACCTTTAGATTCATTAGGAAGTGCCATAATTAAAGCGATATCTTTGTTCATTCAAAAAGGCTCAATACAAGATTAATAAATTAGAAAATAAGTATAAATCAGATGCAAAAGCTTTTTTTGCACCTTTTCACCATTACTGCATTCTTTCTTGTAAAGCTACCAAACATGGAGAAAAGAACAGCTTGCCACTATATGCGCCAGCTAAGGTTTTCTTCATTACTACGCTCCACATTACAAGTAATAAAATACTGAATGCCACAGCAACGTATTGTAGAAATATAACTTCAACCTGATGACTTAGATTAAATAAAGCCAAAATAAACACACCAAATGGGAAAGTTAAACCCCACCAACCCAAGTTAAACGGAATACCTGTTTTTGCATGACGAAGTGTTGTTAAAATCGCAAGACCTAGCCACCATAACCCGAACCCTAAAAGTACCAGACTACCCACAACGCCTAATGCTTGAAATACATGGGTAAACTCAGAAAAGCCAACATTTACCAATACTCTTTTTGCCTGTTCACCTAGCAACAATAGACCTAAAGCACCTGTGCCAATTGGGCCTAAAGATAACCAGCTAGAAATTGCGACTTCTTTTTCCGGTAACTGATGCAAAGCCATACGCAACATTAAAATCGTTAAAATGGCAAATGCAGGTAATACAGAAATTCCCCAGAGTACATATCCCGCTAACAATAAATGAAAGCTGTGAAAATCTGCTGGTAAATGTGCAACCAACATGCCCGCAGAGCTTGCAGCGACTTCACAAGCAACGACAGGTAACAACCAAATTGCAGTCATGGTATGTAGCTGATGATTCTGACGGGTAAACATGCAAAATGGTACGATCCACGCAATTGCTAACGCTAAAAAGACATCGATGTACCATAAAGCTTGAGCAATATGGATTGCCACTTCACCATAAAGCCCGATTCCGAAGCTTAAAAAGCCATTTAGTATGGTTGCAAGCCCCATCGGTATAGCGCCTAAAAACAAGCTCATATTTGGATGATTAAATATTTGCTTCGCTTCATGTGGGAATAGTAACCACCGCAATAAATAGAGAACTGAAAAAACACTAAATAGAACAATATTAAATTGCCATAACAGTGTAGCCAGCATAAATAAAAATGATTTGGCAAATGGAAGCTGAATTAAAATCATACTCACCACACCAGTACCCATAGTTGCTGTAAACCAATTTGGGGTAAAATGCCGTATAACATCTTTACTTTGATTTAATTGGTAAAAGGGTCTTTTCATCTTAAGTCTCTAATCAAAGAGTGGATGAAACTATAGTAGGATAAATTAATAATAAGAAAAATTGATTTATTTTTATTTAATTCATCAATTTTTTAGATATAAAAGATATTCATATTGAAAAATACCTGAGTAAAAACACAACAACAAGACGAATCTGTGAGATTATGGCAATATATAGCCCTTGCAAAAATAGCCATATTTTAAGTTCATGAAACTGCTACGTCTTAATGCGTTATCGCCCAATTTCCAGTTGCCGCAAACAGCGGTAACTATTGGTAATTTTGATGGTGTCCATTTAGGTCACCAAGCGATGATTGCTCAACTGAAAAAAATTGCTGCAGCACAAGGCTTAAAAACATTGGTCATGATTTTTGAGCCCCAACCGCTTGAGTTCTTTAAAGGCTACGATGCCCCGCCTCGTATTAATTCCTTACGGGAAAAAGTTGAATATCTAGCTGAACTTGGGGTGGATTACATTGCGGTTGCCAAGTTTGACCAGCATTTCCGTAGCATGAGTGCTTCTGAGTTTGCAGATTTATTAAAAGATAAATTAAATGCTCAAGCTTTGGTTTTAGGAGATGACTTTCATTTCGGCAAAGACCGTCAAGGTAACAGCGAATTTTTAAAGAATTACGGATTTCAAGTCACAAATTTACATACGATTGAACTCGAAGGTGAACGCGTCAGTTCAACCCGTATTCGCCAAGTGCTTCAAGTGGGTAATCTCGCTTTAGCAGCTAAATTATTAGGCCGTCCGTACAATATTACTGGACGAGTTCAATATGGCGACCAAATTGGACGAACTTTAGATTTTCCAACGATTAATGTTCGTCTCAACCGCCATAAGCCTTGTTTAAATGGTATTTATGGCGTTGAAGTCATTTGCGAAACAACTTCGCTAACTCAAAAAGTGCTTCAGGATGACCCTACAAAACCGGGAATTGCCGGATATCATGAAAATAGCCTTTATGGTGCAGGTCATGTCGGTACTCGCCCAGCCATTCAACAAGAACATCCAGAGTGGAGATTAGAAGTACATTTCCCTGATGTTTCTGCTAATCTGTATGGCTTATTTATGCGGGTGACTTTTCTTCACTATCTTCATGGTGAATTAAACTACCCTTCGCTTGAAGCACTTAAGGCAGGAATTGATAATGACGTGCAGCAATTACGACAATATCGTAACGACACGACACAATTTCCTTTTTAATTCGAATTTTGATTGTAAAACATGTCGGCTCCCAAGCTGATTAAACTGGAAGACAACTTGCATGAGCGATAAGCAAACTACTGAAAATGCAGTGGACTACAAAGCCACGCTAAACCTGCCGGATACTCAATTTGCAATGAAAGCAAATTTGGCAGTACGTGAAGTGAAATGGTTAGAAGAGTGGTATACCGACAACATTTATCAGCAGATTCGTGCATCGCGTATTGGCAAGAAAAAATATATTTTGCATGATGGCCCTCCATATGCGAACGGTACAATTCACTTGGGCCATGCGGTTAACAAAGTACTCAAAGACGTCATCGTAAAAAGCCGTACTTTGGCAGGTTTCGATGCGCCATATGTTCCGGGTTGGGACTGTCATGGCTTGCCAATCGAACTAAAAGTTGAAGAAAAAGTAGGTAAAGTAGGCGAAAAAGTTGACGCAGCGACTTTCCGTAAACTCTGCCGTGAATATGCGCTAAAACAAATTGATTTACAGCGTGCTGACTTTAAACGCCTTGGTGTTTTAGGTGATTGGGATAATCCTTATCTCACCATGAACTACAAACAAGAAGCCGATATCGTTCGTGCTTTAGGTTTAATCCAAAAAAATGGTCATATCCAGCCGGGCTTAAAGCCAGTGAACTGGTGTATGGACTGTGGCTCAGCACTTGCTGAAGCTGAAGTTGAATACGAAGATAAAAAATCAGACGCAATTGACGTTGGTTTTGGCGTTGTAGATTTAAAAGACTTAAGCGCTCGTGTAAATGTAGATGTTCAAGATCCAACTGATATCGTGATCTGGACCACTACACCTTGGACATTACCTGCGAACCAAGCAGTTGCATTGCATGCCGAAATTGAATATCAATTGGTACAAGTGACTACTGAACGTGGTAAGCAAAACTTTATTCTTGCTAAAGACTTAGTTGCTTCTGCAATTGAGCGTTACAAGCTTGAAAACCCAGTTGTTTTAGCTGACTTCACTGGTTCAGCTCTTGAAAACCTTACTTTACAACACCCTTTACTTACCGATCGCCAAGTTCCGGTTATTTTAGGTGAACACGTTATCGCAACAAGCGGTACAGGTGCTGTACACACTGCGCCTGGCCACGGTGCAGACGACTATAAAGTAGGTCTTCAATACAACCTTAAAGTTGAAAACCCAGTGGGTGGTAACGGGGTTTACTTACCAACTGCACCAATCTTTGCTGGTGAGCACATCTATAAAGCTAATCCAAAGATTATCGAAGCTTTAGGTGCTGTAGGTCGCTTATGGGCTCATCAACCGATTAAACACAGCTACCCACACTGCTGGCGCCATAAAACTCCGATTATTTTCCGTGCTACACCACAATGGTTTATCAGCATGGATCAAAAAGGTTTACGTGATGGTGCGCTTAAGGCGATTGAAAACGATATCGAGTTTGTACCGAACTGGGGTAAAAACCGTATTGAATCAATGATCGAAGGCCGTCCGGACTGGTGTATCTCACGTCAACGTACTTGGGGTGTACCAATTCCATTCTTCGTTCATAAAGATACGAATGAATTGCACCCTCGTACGCCTGAACTTATCGAAGAAGTTGCAAAACTTATCGAACAAGAAGGTATCGATGCATGGTTTAACCGTGATGCAAAAGACTTCATTGGTGAAGATGCTGAACAGTACAATGCTGTTCGTGATACGCTCGATGTATGGTTTGACTCTGGTACAACACATTACGCTGTACTTGAGCAACGTGAAGAATTAGAAAGCCCTGCTGACTTATATTTAGAAGGTTCAGACCAACACCGTGGCTGGTTCCAATCTTCTTTATTAACCTCTATGGCAATTCACAACCGTGCGCCATATAAAGCCTTGTTAACTCACGGTTTTACAGTGGATGAAAATGGTCGTAAATTGTCGAAATCTTTAGGCAACTATATTCCGCTTGAAGAAATCATCAAACAACTGGGTGCCGATGGCTTACGTTTATATGTAGCATCTAGCGACTATCGCTATGAAATTGCAGCATCAAAAGAAATCTTTAGCCGTGTAAGTGATAGCTACCGTCGTATTCGTAATACACTCCGCTTCTTGCTTGCAAACTTAAATGGTTTCAAACCTAGTACAGATGCTCTGGCAGTAGATGACCTTATTGCCCTTGATCAATACATCTTGCAACGTGCGAATGAAGTACAACAAACTATTATCGCGGCCTATGAAGAAATGAACTTCCATGTCGTTTGTAGTGCATTAACAAGCTTCTGTATTAATGACTTAGGTGGTTTCTACCTAGACATCATCAAAGACCGTCAATACACCACTAAGGCTGACTCACAAGCACGTCGTTCTGCACAAACAGCGCTTTACCATATCGTACAAGCATTTGTGCGCTGGATGAGCCCTATCTTAAGCTTCACTGCTCAAGAAGCTTGGCCACTCATTCCAGAACAAACTGAAAAGTATGTATTTACAGCTGAATGGTATGACCTACCTGTTTCATCAAAAGCAAACTTGCTTTCTGAAGCAGATTGGCAAACATTGATTAGCGTAAAATCTGCAGTAAATAAACAGATTGAAGCAGCTCGTAACGCTAAACTTGTCGGTAGTAATCTTTCAGCCAAAGTTGAACTTTGGGCAAATGAATCATTACAAACAGTTTTAAACCAACTGGCTGATGAACTCCGTTTTGTTCTTATTACTTCGCAAGTAGTAGTACATCCATTTGCTGAACAAGGTGAAGCAACTGAAATGGAAGGCTTACGTGTACAAGTATCTGCAGCTGAAGGTGAAAAATGTGCACGTTGCTGGCATGTCCTTCCTGATGTGAATACACACGCCGATCATCCTGGTTTATGTGGTCGTTGTATTGTGAACGTCACTGGTCGTGGCGAAGTGAGAAAATATGCCTAATTCACAAGCTAAAAAAGGCTTATTCCAGTTTTATCCGCACAACCTCATTTGGCTTGGACTTTCTGTCCTTGCCATTGTGTTGGATCAATGGACGAAATGGATTGCAAGTACACATCTGAACTACGCAGATCCTGTACCTGTACTTCCATTTTTAAACTGGACACTATTACATAACTATGGTGCAGCTTTTAGCTTTTTATCTGATGCTGGAGGATGGCAACGCTATTTCTTCACATCTTTGGCAGGCTTAGTTTCAATACTTTTTGTATTTTGGTTGCTACGTATGCCTAAAAAAATGGTGGTGCTACCTGTAGCTATCGCTTTAATTTTAGGTGGAGCATTAGGTAATCTAATTGACCGTATTACTTTAGGGTATGTGGTCGATTTCATTCATGTTTATTACCAAAATCATCACTTTCCAGCTTTTAATATAGCGGACAGTGCCATTACTCTAGGTACCATTTTGCTACTCATTGATACATTCTTCCTTGAGAAGCAAAGACCTAAAAATTCGGATGCATAATATGACCGAAATTATTCAACCTAATGAAGAAATTCGTATTACTGACGGTTCTAAAGTTGACCTACACTTTTCTGTTGCTATCGAAAATGGTGTAGAAATTGACAATACACGTAGCCGTGAAGAGCCTGTTAGCTTGACTATTGGCGACGGTAACTTATTACCAGGCTTTGAGAAAGCCCTTCTTGGCTTACGCGCAGGTGATCGACGTACTGTACATCTTCCACCAGAAGATGCTTTTGGTCCTTGGAATCCGGAAAATATACAAACTTTTGATACGGTTAAATTCGAACAACGACCTATTCCTGGTCACATGATCGAGTTTGAAGATAAAGCAAAAGCAACTTTATTTGGTGTTGTGAAGTCAGTGAATGATGATATTACTGAAATCGATTTCAACCACCCTTTAGCTGGCAAAAATATTACTTTTGAAGTAGAGATATTCAAAGTAACTCCAGCTGGCCAGCAAGGCATTAAGATCATGTAAAAAAAGCCCTCGATTGAGGGCTTTTTTATTATTTAACCTTTTATGGATGACATAAGAATCCTTACAAATTCTATATTCTCACGCTCTATGTAATGAATTAAGTTATAAAGATAAAAATCCTTAGGAAAAATATATGCTGGTCTATATTGTCGTGGGAAGTGTTCGAGAAGGACGCACAGCTATTAAAATTGCCAATTGGTTAGAAACAGCAATTCCATCATTTAATCTAAAAGATTTTCAGACAGAAGTAATTGATTTAAAAGAGTGGAATTTACCGTTATTTTCAGGCTCACACCCACCCGCTACCGGAATTTATGATCAACCGAAACAACAAGAATGGGCAAACAAAATTGCTCAAGCAGATGCTTTTATCTTTATTAGCCCAGAATACAACCACGGTTACAGTCCAGCTTTAAAAAATGCACTCGACTATGTTGGTAAGGAATGGAGTGGTAAACCAGCCGCATTTATTGGCTATGGCTCCACAAATGGCTCTCGCTCTATTAGCCAAATACGCCAAGTCACCTCAAGTTTAAGTATTGTTGACCCAAATGCTGTAATAGAAATACGAGATATCTTTAAACGCAATAAAGATGAAAAGTTTGAAGCCAATGAATTTGAAGTAAAAGGTCTTCAATCAATTGTTGAAAAGCTGCAAAAATATCATTTGTCTTAAATTGAACAAAAAGCCTCTTTTCCCAATAAAAGTGGCTTTTTAATTTTATAAACTTTTTAAATAATTCACTACCTCTGTATTACCAGCCATTTCTGCTAACTGTAGTGCTGTGTATTCGCTTTTATAAGTGACATGTGCCCCTTTTTCAACCAAGAGCTTCACTATCTCTAAATGATCGTTCTCAGCTGCTGCTTGTAAAGCACTATACCCTTCATCATCAGTCTGGTTAGGGTCTTCTCCATCTATTAATAATTGTTTTACTTGCTCTAGATCACCTAAAGATGCCCAATAGATCAACTCTGGAAGAGAAAGTTCTTCATTATTTTCAGGTAATTGAGAGAAAGAATTAAATTTCACGAGATCACGCCAAATAAAAAGCTTTTTCATTATATCTCTAAAATAGAGTAACTGTATAAATCTGATTTTTAGTTATGTGTTTTCTATGAATTAAATTTTCACTTTATACCGCGCAATAAAAAACACCCCGACCTCTTTTGAGATTGGGGTGTTTGGAATAATGAGCTGGCGATGACTTACTCTCACATGGGTAACCCCACACTACCATCAGCGCTAAGAGGTTTCACTTCTGAGTTCGGGAAGGGATCAGGTGGTTCACTCTTGCTATGGTCGCCAGCACAACTGTTATGGATACTTGCTTTGGTCTTATTGACTGCCGAAGCGTTTTCCAAATCTTTACAGATTGGGCTGATTGAATCTGACTGTGTTCATTTTATCTAGTGAAATAACTAAATCAAGTTTCTTTGTAGATTTATGAATCGATTGATGCTTTATATACAACTGCTTGGGTGTTGTATAGTCAAGCCTCACGAGCAATTAGTATTGGTCAGCTTCACATATCACTATGCTTCCACATCCAACCTATCAACGTCCTAGTCTCGAACGGCTCTTTAGAGGAATAAATTCCTAGGGAAATCTTATCTTGAGGTAGGCTTCCCGCTTAGATGCTTTCAGCGGTTATCCCTTCCGAACATAGCTACCCGGCGATGCGACTGGCGTCACAACCGGTACACCAGAGGTTC
>NZ_JFXL01000017.1:0-90006 GCF_000588255.1 Acinetobacter sp. 1424608 | reverse complement strand
ACGTATACTTCTGCGTCGAATTTAGTGTGCGGCTTGATTGTACCTGGTTTAGCAAGTACTTGACCACGTTGTACGTCTTCACGCTTAGTACCACGAAGTAATACACCACAGTTCTCGCCTGCACGGCCTTCGTCAAGAAGTTTACGGAACATTTCTACGCCAGTTACAGTTGTTTTAACTGTATCTTTAATACCAACGATCTCTACTTCTTCACCAACTTTAACGATACCAGATTCTACACGGCCTGTTACTACTGTACCACGACCAGAAATTGAGAATACGTCTTCGATTGGCATTAAGAATGCTTTGTCGATAGCACGTTCTGGTTCTGGGATGTAAGAGTCAAGAGCTGCTACAAGAGCAAGAACTGATTCTTCACCGTAAGGACCTGCTTCACCGTTAAGAGCAGCAAGAGCTGAACCACGGATTACTGGAGTGTCATCACCTGGGAAGTCGTAAGTAGAAAGAAGTTCACGAACTTCCATTTCTACTAATTCAAGTAATTCTTCGTCGTCAACAAGGTCGCATTTGTTTAAGAATACGATGATGTAAGGTACACCAACCTGACGAGAAAGAAGGATGTGTTCACGAGTTTGTGGCATTGGACCGTCAGTCGCAGCACATACAAGGATCGCGCCGTCCATCTGAGCAGCACCAGTGATCATGTTTTTAACGTAATCGGCGTGGCCCGGGCAGTCAACGTGTGCGTAGTGACGAATTGGAGAATCGTATTCTACGTGTGAAGTATTAATTGTAATACCACGTGCTTTTTCTTCAGGTGCTGAGTCGATTTGCGAGTAATCTTTCGCTTCACCGCCGTAAGTTTTTGCACAAATAGTTGCAATCGCAGCAGTTAAAGTTGTTTTACCATGGTCAACGTGACCGATTGTACCCACGTTTACGTGTGGTTTATTACGTTCAAACTTGGCTTTAGCCATGATGATCTTCCTCGTTTACGTCGAACCAACTACAAATGGCGCTGAACTAACTCAGCTTATCGACATATCGCCTAAAAAAACAGACACCCAATACTTGAAAAGCAGACTATATAGCCTGCTTTCTGAAAACTTTGTGGAAATCCACTCAAACTTTAATATCTGGAGCTCTTATCGAGATTTGAACTCGAGACCTCTCCCTTACCAAGGGAGTGCTCTACCACTGAGCTATAAGAGCGACTATCCTTCGATGGAGCGGGAGACGAGGATCGAACTCGCGACATGCAGCTTGGAAGGCTGCCGCTCTACCAACTGAGCTACTCCCGCAACGTTGGTAATAACCACTTCATTCGAAGTTTAGGATGGTGGTGAGAGAAGGATTCGAACCTTCGAAGCTTTCGCAACAGAGTTACAGTCTGCCCCCTTTGGCCGCTCGGGAATCTCACCAATATCGCACTTATCTACAGTGCTGTTCTTTACTCATTCAACTTAACACTTTAAAATGGTGCCGGCACACGGATTCGAACTGTGGACCTACTGATTACAAGTCAGTTGCTCTACCAACTGAGCTATGCCGGCGTTTCTTAGTGTTTCGTACGTTTCGTATCGGAACGGTGTGCAGTTTAGCAAAACTTCCAAACGATGCAAGCGGTTTTTTTAAAAAAACCGCTAAAAACTCATAAAATCAATCCGTTTGATGATAATTCAACCGCTTTGATCACTGCGCGAGCTTTTATTTGGGTTTCATTCCACTCAGATTCTGGATTTGAGTCAGCAACAAGCCCTGCTCCAGCTTGCACATACACTTTTTTATCACGGATAACACAAGTACGGATTGCAATCGACATATCCATTTCACCATGCCAACCTAAATATCCCACTGCTCCACCAAAGACACCTCGTTTTACGGGCTCTACTTCATCAATAATTTCCATTGCGCGTATTTTTGGGGCACCGGATAAGGTTCCTGCCGGGAAGGTTGCCTTAAATACATCAAGTGCATCGATATCATCACGCACTTCACCTTGCACATTTGAAACAATATGCATGACATGTGAATAGCGCTCAATTACCATTTGATCTGTTACTTGGACCTTACCAATTTTTGATACACGCCCTACATCATTTCGACCAAGGTCAATCAGCATCAAATGTTCAGCAATCTCTTTTTCGTCAGAAAGCAAATCTTTTTCTAGTGCAATATCTTCTTCTTTAGTTTTACCGCGTGGTCTGGTTCCCGCTAATGGCCGAACCGTAGCAATACCATTTTCTAAACGAGACAAAATTTCTGGTGAAGAACCTACTATATGAAATGGTTTTTTATCAGTAATCGTTTGGCCTTGAACTAAAAATAGATAAGGTGAAGGATTTAGATGACGTAATGCACGGTAAACCTGTAAAGCTTCTCCATCAAATTCGGAAACCATGCGTTGCCCTGGAACAACCTGCATCACATCGCCAGCACGAATGTATTCTTTAACTTTTTCTACTGTCTCTAAAAATTTTGCTTTACCAGTGATCGATTCAAAATGTGGAGGTGTATGCGGCTTCGCTTGCAAACTAACTGGTGTTGCCAACAGTTGTTCTAATTGATCTAATTTTTGTTGAGCATCATTATAGGCGTTACTCTGCTCTGCATCCGCATGAACAATTAAAAATAACGTATCTTTAAGATTGTCAAAAACAATAACCGTCTTTGAAAGCATCAACCATAAATCTGGAAGCGTAATTGGATCGGCTGTAGGAACATTCTTTAAACGTGGCTCGATATAACGGACTGCGTCATAGCCCAAATAACCTACTAATCCGCCTGTAAAGCTTGGTAAATCTGGTAATAGATCGGCTGGGGGGACTTTAAATTGTTTTTGGAATTCACGAATGTATTGAAATGGATCTAGACAATCTTGTTGTGTGATTGATCCATCAGCATGCTGTATAGATAAAACACCAGCATTGCAGGAAAAAACTGTTGATTCACCCAATCCAATCATAGAATAGCGAGCCCAGTTCTCTCCACCTTCAACTGATTCAAACAAGTAAGCTTGTGTTTGATCTTTAAAGCGGGCAAAAACCGATAATGGAGTTTCAGTATCTGCTAATCGTTGACGATAGACTGGAATAGTATTGTAACCAGCAGTTTTAAGTTGCTCAAATTGCGCTAATGTTGTCATGAATCTTCTCTAATATGGTTTCGATTTAAAAGTGTGTTTTTCTAGATTCGAGTTAGACACGCCATCGAAAAACCATAGGCTTATTCATTCTTATCTCCATTTTCTTCATTAGACAATTAACTCAGCAAGACTATCAACAACTTGCTGAGGTTGGCAATCATAGATATTTTCTCCATGATTATAGCCATAGCTAACCACAATACAATCAATTCCGGCACGGCGTGCAGCTTCAATATCATTACTTGAGTCACCAATCATTAACGATTGTGAAGCAGATGTTTTTAGGCTTTCCATGCAATATAATAATGGCAGTGGGTGTGGTTTTCTTTCAGGTAAGCTATCTCCTCCAAGTACAACTTGGAAATAAGGAGAAAGTTCTAATGCATCTAGTAACCCTTGAGCAAGCTTGACAGGCTTATTGGTAACACATGCCATTTTTATATTCAAAGTTTGGCAATGTTTTAAAAATTCAGGTACGCCTGGGTAAATTTGAGTATTTACACACAGCTCTGCACCATATATGTCTACAAACTTTTGCAATAAAACCTGATGTTGTTCAGCATCCAATTTTCCAAATATATGAAGCAGAACACTTTCACAAAGTTTTGAAGCTCCTTTACCTACCCATTCCCGTATTTGTGCTTCTGTTACCAATGGCCAACTGAGTGATTGCAGACTTAAGTTCATAGACCGATATAAATCGGCAGCGGAGTCAACCAAGGTTCCATCCAGGTCAAATAAAATTAAATCGCGCTTACTTAGTTGTGCAACAGACATTTTCTTCTACTCAAAATTAAAAAGGCATGCGTTTAGCATGCCTTGATTGTAAAAGCACCAACGAATTATTTAAAGAATAACCATGCCAATACAGCCAAAATCACTAAAATAATAATAGTAATTAAACCAATAGATGCATTCTTTTGCTGCTCTTTTTCTTCAGCTACACGAGAAATAGGCTCTTCAATAGCAACCGGAGTTTGCTCAGGCTGAGCATGAATATTCACTCCTTCAGGAATCGGTGCAGGTTTTGGAATAGAAATATTCTGCGGCATACCATCGTGGCGAACTTCCACCTCTGCAGCACGCTCTGCAAGGCTTGGCATGCCTTGATCACTTAAATCTTGTGCCGGTGCAGCTTGTACTGGCTCTGCTTCAATTTCAGGTAAATCATTATTTTCTTGAGCAGGCGCTAGTACTGAAAATTTAAAACTTGCAAATTGAACAATATCGCCATCATGCAGCTGCTTTTCTTGCTCAATACGAATATCGTTTACAAATGTACCATTTGATGAATTAAGGTCTTGCACCCATAACAATTGGTCCTTTAAAAGCAATGCCGCATGGCGACGCGAAATTTCAGCGGCCTGTAATAGCAAATCAGCATCTTGATGACGTCCCACCAACATATCACGATCAATACTAATTTCTTGACCAGTAAATTCACCAGTAATTGCTTGTAGTTTCCAAGTCATGCCTATGTCCTATTCATTTTTTATCAATCATAACATGCTACTACGGTGCCGTGCTTGGACGCAGTGTCGTTGTTGTTACTGTATTTTTAGTTCGATTCACTTCCGGATCAGGTAACTGCAAGGTCTGTTTCTGAACAGTAGGCTCTATCGCCACTGGTGTGGTTATGGTCGTGCTTTTTCCACCTGATGGAACCTGTTGATAATTTTTGGATTGAGTTCCAATACTTGGAGGTGTCATTTTTTGATTGTAAACATCATCAACCTGCTCAGGTAATTTTGCGAAATTACCATTTTTATCCATAGCCAATTGCAAGCTATAAAGCTGATTATAGCGCTGCTGAGATAAACGGCGAACATCATTCGCATCACCTACAATTGTTGGATGAATAAAGACAAGTAGATTACGTTTTACATTACTTCTATTATCTGATCGGAATAATCGCCCAACATAAGGGATACTACTTAATCCTGGTATACCTTGTCTTGAAAGTGATGTGTCATCTGATACCAAACCACCCAGCACTACAGTCTGCCCATGTTCCGCCAAAACAGCTGTTTTAATAGCACGTTTACTTGTGACCAAGTCAGCAGCTTGCCCACGACTATCCTGAACAGCAGAGACCTCTTGCTCTACTTCCAGACGTACTGTACCGCCTTCACCAATATGTGGAATAACTTTTAATGTTACACCGACATCTTTGCGTTCCACAGTAGTGTATGGATTAATACCCGTACTATTGGTAGTGACTGATCCTGTGACAAATGGAACGTTTTGACCTACAACAATATAAGCTTCTTCATTATCCATCGTTACAATGGATGGCGTTGAAAGTAAGTTTGATTTTGTATTGGTTTTGAGAGCTTGAATTAATGCACCATACGCCTTACGAGAGTTATCAAAATTACCCAATCCTAAAGTTGCACCATTACCTTTATTAGCTCCATTAGCGATAGCAGATGCAGCTCCAGCCGTACCACCCGATAAATAACCAGCAGCAATAGAAGATAAACTCGCCCCTACATTACTAAAGCTAAGTAAACCAATTCCACTAGATAAATCGCCGAGTGCCCATTGAATTCCAAGTTGATCTGCATCATCTCCAGAGACTTCAATAATTGCGGCCTCGATGAGCACTTGTTGACGACGGACGTCTAGCTGTTGAATTGCAGATTCAATTTCACGCATTAATTGGGGATCAGCTTTAACCACCAATGAGTTCTGAGCATTATCTGCAATGATACTTACACCATTTTGACTAAAGCTGGTGATATTGTTCTGATTACTATTGTTTGAATTACCATTTAGGTTGATTGATGGGGTAGATATTGAACTACCATTTGAACCCGACGTGTTTGAACTAGAGTTCTGGTTATTCCCAATCAAACCATTAATCGAATTTGATGAATTAGATGAGTTCTTATTGTTGCCAGAAGAAGATACTGCTTGACCAGTGACTAGTCCTTGTAAAATTTCTGATAAATTTTTAGCACTTGCATATTTTAATCTAAAAACTTTTAAGCCACCTAAACGATCAGCAGAAGGCACATCCAGCATTTCAATCATATGACGAATGCGCTTACGTGTTTCTGGATCACCTTTTACTAAAATACGGTTTGTTCTGTTGTCTGCAATAATACGAATACGAGCACCGCTAAAATCTTTAGATGCGCCTGTTGCACTCATTGCTTCAAGTTGTGTGATGATTTCTTCTGCTTGGCTCGACTGAAGATTGATCGCTTCAATATCGTTTTGCCCAGTCCCGTCTAAGTTACGGATAATATTTTCAAGCTGATAGATATTTGCGGCACGGTCCGAAACAATCAGTGCATTGGTTCCTGCAATCGCAGCCATATGCGCAAACTGAGGCATTAAAGGGCGAAGTGCTGGAATTAAGTCATTTGGATTAGTATTTTCAAGCCAAATCACTCGCGTAACGATTTGATCTCCACGAACCCTATTTCTAGCATCATAAGGAATTCCTGAGTTTTTAACGTTGCTATCCGGCACCAGCTTAATCGTATTACCAGAAGGAATTGCAACGACCCCATTTACATTTAAAACCCCAAGAAATAGGTCATAAACTTCATCTTTATTTAATGGCTTATTAGAAATGACCGTGACATTACCACGTACTCTTGGATCTACAGCGAAGTTCTTTCCTGTAATGTCTGCAACTTCATTAATAAAAGCAGTTAAGTCAGCATCACGTAAATTGATCTTCCATGTTTGGGCATAGGCACTGCTACTCACTGTCGCAATCAATGGGGCTGCTGCAAGTAATGCCCAAAGTGGACGTTGATGATTCAATAAAGCCATAACTCGCGATATTTCCTAACTCTTATGGTGACGTGTTATCACTAAAAATTTTGTTGTATGGTCATCACTTGATCACCACGTTTTATTTCTATTTTTACTTGTCCTGCTCGACGAGCTTGTTCAAGTAATTGCACATCCGTTTGCCCTTGCCCAACCGTTTGACCATTTAAAGAGACAATTCGATCGCCAGGCCTTAAACCTAACTTATTTCTAAGCGCAGTCGGTGTACGTTCTGTAACTTCATAACCTTCACTTGAGTTTCCACTGACCCCCATATCTTTGAGGTACTGCTCTCGGTTACCTTGCATCTGCTGAATCGCTTGCCCTAGGGCTTGTTGAGTCGTATTTACAGGTGCCGCAGGTTGAGAAGGTGTAGTAGGTTGTTGTTGTGAAGCATCTGGCGTCATCGGTTGATATAACCCATTTGGCAAACCTTTAAACTCAAGTTCTCGGGTACTGCCATTTCCTTGACGTAACACCACATGATCCCAATAAACTTCTGCCAGTTGGTAAGAAGTAGAACCAATGGTTTCACCAACCCGATAACGCTCAGCAATATTATCAACTTTAATAACAGCCGAAGAGAAGCGGTTTGGATAACCCACCATTACGCCTTGTAATTCTAGATTCACACTTTCCTGAGCCGCATTGGCAGAAGGTTCATTAAAAAGTGAAAAAGTACTAATGTTTGGTATTTGTGGCTGCTGAGAACCGAGCTCTACCCGATCAAACTGCATCATTTGTGGAGGAGCAATCACCAACCAAAAAAATGAAGCCAATTTCCAACACAACCATAAAATTAAAATGGCTAAGACGACTACACTAAGTCGATCTAATTTTTGCCATTGTAATTGCTGTAATTTATCAAGCCATGCTTTCATTAGTTACCACCTTGTAGTAATGGTTGGCGAGAACTAATGACAAAAGTGTCTAAACCAGCTTTTCCATCATAAGATGGAACGTTAAGCAATAAACGCTGCGTGAGTTGAACATCAAGCATCATATTGGCATCAAGTAAAAGATTCGCCATTTTTTGATTTCGCTGATCACGGATGTCAACTTGTAGCTGTCCATTGTGGTCAGCCAACTGCCCACTTAAAGAAGGCATGTTCATACGATCTTGACGATCACCAATATTATAAACTAGCGCTCCACCACCCCAATGCAACTGTCCATCAACCGCTGCAAAGCCTTGCTCTTTTTTATAATTAAATTGAATATCTTTAAGTTGAATACTATTTACAGGCCATTGCCAGCTCACAATCTGCTTCAGTGTTTCTGGAGCAACTTGACCATTCATATTTCGTACAATTACTTTTTTGCCAAAACCATATGCCATGATTCCCGCTAATTGTGTATTACCGCTATGAATATCAACATCTGCAGCAAAGCGTAATAAAAGTAAATCTAGAGGTCTCGTTTTCCAGTGAATAGTTCCCCGTAAAGCACCACGATGCCAGTCTGCTTGCCCCTGCCAGATGTTGCCACTTACATTATGGACAGTTTGATTATTTTTTGAAAATTTAGAGATAAGCCAAGTCGCCGGAATCTGTAAAATAATAAAAATTAAAAATGCAATGAGGGCAAAAAACCACCACTTCCATTGCTTAGACTTTTTCTTCATTCAGCCTTACCAACATGCAAATTATCGTCCTTATATGAGAGTTCCTCTCTAGTCTGACATTATGCATACTTTTTCAACATCGCCAATTCACTTCATATAAAAAAACCAAGCAATCAGGCTTGGCGTCTTCTTAAAGACTATAAGTTGTACGTATGACAAAATCATGAAAATTGACGATTGATCTCACTAAATGCAAATTTAGTCTCAACAATGTATTTATTCAGGAATTTAAACACTTTATTGAATACTTTATTTTTTAAATAAAAGTTTTAATTCTTTTTAAAATAAAAAAGCCAAGCTAAATCGCTTGGCTTTTTAAGAAGCAATACAATTAGATTAAGAAATCTTCAAGTTTTGCACCTTTTTCGATTTCAGCAACTAACCAGCGTGGTTGTTTACCACGACCAGTCCAAGTCTCTTCAGAGTTGTTTTTGTTACGGTAGCGTGGTTCTACAGATTTACGTGTTGTTTTCTTACGTTTTTGAGCACCAAACTCAAGAAGTTGTTCAACACTAAAACCTACATTTTCAGCAATCTCGATAATTTGATTATATGCATCTTCAATTGCTTGATCTTTTTTGCTTGCAATTAAAGCTTCTGCTTCTTCTTGTAAGCGTTTTAACTCTTCAACAGATAATTCACTAATATCCGGTTTCATTAATAAATACTCCAGTCTTACAGACAATTCAAATAATACAGACAAAATTTAAAAACATTAAATCATAACCAATAGTATTTATAATCTATTCAATAAGCAATAGTTTGAAAGACGAGTTAGTCAGAATAATGCTATAAATTTACTTTTTAATTACATTAATAATTATAATTGAAATATATTTTCTTAATATTTATTTAAGCTAAATGTATTAAGTCATGTCCTACTGATTTTTCTAATTCAATAATTTTACTTTTTACTTCATTTGGTATTTCACATTTTAAACCTGTAGATTTATCTACACAAACCATTACTGCTTCAGCTGTAGCAACGATTTGCTGCTGCGTTTCACTCCATAATATATAAGCCATACGGAATGCGCTATTGCGCATCTCTTCTACACGAACCCCTACTTTCAATACATCTGGATAAAACACAGGTTTTAAATATTTGCACTGACTTGAAGCAACAACAGTATATATATTTGGGGTCAATATATTTACATTTTCCATATATAAAATACGTGAGCTTTCAATATATCTATAATATTGTACATTATTGACATGACCAAAAGCATCCATATCTCCCCATGCTACTTTCTGGTCGTATATTACAGGGTAGACAGACAGTTCTTTCATTTTTACCTCATATTTTAAATTTTAAAAAATTCGCATCATTTTCAAAGATTAGGTTTAACTGTTTGATTAACTCATCATCTTCTTTTAAGGTTGATTTAATACGTAAATAGCTCATTAAAATATTATCTGGGTATAAACTTAATAATATTTCTGCTTCAGCTTGACGCTCCGTTGCCATGTAAACATGCCATTTTGCAAATGTTAAAACCGGCAAATTCATATATTGAGATTCGAATTGATTAATCTTTTCCTCAACATCTGCATAGTCAGGAACCTGCTTAAGCAATTGTTGCTGAAACCATAAGTAAAATACGTCTGGATCAAATTGCTCTTTGAGTAAATGCAAGGTTAATGCTTCATGCTGAATACTCATTTCTGGCATACGTGCCAAAAGTTTTAGCCATAGCAATTTACTACTATAAGGTCTGGTTTGAATTTCAGACTCTAAATCTAGATAGCGCTGTTGCAGTGCATGTAAATCGTCTACCGAAGCTTGATCGAATTGTTGAAGAAGCTGTTGCAACCATAAATCACGATGCTCAGCATCCAATAATCCATACTTCATTGAACGCAAATATACCCATGGTTGCTGTAAAGCAAGCTGCCCCCATAACGCGGTTAATCGTTGTTGATATGCAGTCTCGATCTCTTCAAGCCAAGGTGATAATTGATGTTGATATAGAAACTCAAGATGAGTTAATGCACGTTCAGCTTCTTTTTGAGCTAAAAATATTTCAATACGCTGCAACTCGGCTAATTCAAAAGCCATTGGTGGGGATTGATCTAAAGCATCTAATGCTTTTTGATAATCTCCACTTAAAACTAAAAACTTGGAATCAATAATATTTTTTAAAAGGCCCGACTGAGTAAAAACACGTTCGATAAATACCCGTTGGTCTTCGGCCGCTTCTAATAGCCAGACAATACCTAATTGCTCATAAGGATGAAGGTTTTTAAATTGAAAAATATTTTCTCTTTTCCTCTGTTCACGCGAGGAATAACGTTTAATCCAAAGCCATATTAACTGAGCAATAAAACTCATCACAACAAAGGTAAGGACTAAGCCCCACACATTTGTTTGCAGTTGCAATTGACGCCAGTAGATATAGACGTAACCCATGCCGTAGCCATAACTCAATAAAGCTAAAGCCGCAAAAAGTACTAAGCTAATGAGTAGATAAACCCATAGGAGATGTTTCATATGTCCTCCTTATGAGCCTAATAGACCAAGAGTTGATAATTTAGGCACAGGCACGATAGATAAGTGAGCCACTTTAGCAATACGGTTTTTCAATTGTTGACTGGTGGCGTCTGGCAGTTCATTTAGTTTTTGCATTACTGATTGCAGCTCATTTTGATATTCTGCCATCTTTCCTTGATTTAATGCCTGCTCAGCAATTAAGAGTCTTAATTGCACTTCCTTAAATACAACACTTCGATTCATTAAATTAATAGACGGCGTTTCTACTTTTTCAATACGGAACCATTTTTTCCACCAAGACACTGCCTCGGATTGATCCATTTCAAGTTTAGGTTGAGCTAATGCTTGTTGAATATTCTTATCAATAGTTTGCAGTAAATCATCAATCAATTGATGACGCTGATTTTGAGCAATTACGTATTGCTGTATTGCCTGTTTATCCTGTTCAATCGCCTGATTTAAACTGTGTTGTAATGCCGGGGCAATTTCATATTGGGGTAAGGATTGTTGTAGCTGAGTTAAATGATCTACCGCATAAATAAACTGTTGTTGATCTATCGCAAACTGAATTAAATCTAATTTTTGTTTAATGACCACCGTTGGCGCAATACCAGTATGAATGATTTCATGATTTGTTAAAGGTGCTGTTTGAACGTCACTACTCGACTGAGTCTGTGTTTGTCTTTTTAATGCCACCAATTGATCATTTAAATTGGCATACTGCTGCTCCGATTGCAGTAAGCTCTGCTGAAGCTCAGGAACAGTACGAGAAATTTGCCACATATCGTAACTGAGCTTAGCCAACCAAGCGATGCTCAGCAAAATGATGATAGAAACAAGTTTTCTCATACGAATCCTTATAATGCCTGAATGTGATGAATCATCCCCGAAGGCGATAAATTTTCAAGTTGAATAATGTGAAAATAGGCCTGTTGTTGATCGCGATATTTTTTTACAAGTTGAAAAAGACGTGGTCCTAAAACCAAATATACACAATCAGGTTGTACATTATTTTTTAAACAAAGCTCTAACCAATATTTCCAGCTTGCCTCACTGGTAATTAAGACAAGCCATTTTTCTAAATTATAATTTGAATTCTGTGTCAGATGTTTGAACTTTGAATATGAAACTTCTGGGCACTGTCGATGATATAAAACAAAATTCAAAATCTGAATGCCTTGCTGTTGCAAAGTTTCCATCATAAATTGACGGCCACCTTCACCTCTCCAAAAAGCCACACTACCCGTCTGTCGCATATTATGAAGAATAGGAAGATTGAGCATTCCTTCAGACGTTTCAACATCTGGAACATGTGCTTCAACTCCATATTCATAAAGACGATGTGCCGTTGCCTGTCCGACCGCAATCCACTGAATATGTTTTAAGTCGTCTAGCTTTAAACCACTTTGCTTTAAATATTGCATCCCCACATCAACAGCAGTGGGGCTCACAACTACAATCGCTTGTGCGCCAGATAACTGCTGATAGAGTTGAGCGAGTGATTCTGAAAAAGGTTGAGCAACCAGCTCTAAAAGAGGTAAAGACTCGACCTGAAACCCCTTATTTTGCAAAGCTTGAGTTAATTCAGCCGCACGTGAATCAGGTCGAGTATTAATAAACAGCATAACGTTAGTAAAGAGCCTTTAATAAATCGCCAGCGCCTTGTTCAAGTAAGTTTCGAGCAAGGTTTTCACCTAATTGCTGAGCATTGTGTGCTTCATCTGTGAGTTCAGCACGCAGTAATGTTTGCCCATCAACACTACCTACACGGCCTTCAATATGAATTTTGCCGTCTTGTAAGGTTGCATAGCCCGCAATAGGTACCTGACACCCCCCTTCAAGATAGGCATTAAATGCACGCTCAGCACGCACACAAACATCAGTCTCTGTATGTAAAAGAGGTTGAATTAAAGCCAATACTTCTTGGTCATCTGCACGACATTCCAAACCAAGAGCGCCCTGCCCAACCGCAGGCAAACTTACACTTGGCTCGATACAGTGACGAATGCGTTCTTCTAATCCTAAACGTTTTAAACCAGCGCTCGCCAAAATAATCGCATCGTATTGACCATCATCTAACTTACTTAGGCGAGTTCCAACATTTCCACGTAAATCAATAATTTGTAGATCTGGGCGTTGTTTTAAAATTTGTGATTTACGACGTAAGCTTGATGTACCAACTTTTGCTCCTTGCGGCAAGTCAGCAAATTTTTCAAAATGATTTGAAACGAAAGCATCTAATGGATCTTCACGTTCGCAAATGACCGCTAAAGTTAAACCTTCTGGTAATGCCATCGGAACATCTTTCATTGAATGCACAGCAAGGTCGGCACGACCATCTAAAAGTGCTGCTTCCAACTCTTTAACGAACAACCCTTTACCACCAATTTTTGCTAAAGGTGTATCTAAAATTTTATCGCCCTGCGTGACAAACTTAACCAACTCCACCGTTAAATCTGGGTGAAGCTCCTGTAAACGGGCACGAATATGTTCTGCCTGCCAAAGAGCAAGTGGGCTTTGTCGTGTAGCAATTTTCAAGGTTTTCATAAATTCAAGCATGGGCTGGTCAAACAATACACCCTAAACTTAACTTGATCCCTTAAAATTGCAAGTAAAATCTCACTGACAAAATAGGATGCTGACTCATTAAAGTTGGTGTATTCGCTCTCTAAGAGTAGATAAATGACGGCGGCTTACAGAAAGTCTTTCATCCAAGCCACGTAATCGAACCTGATACTGACCTGAACTCACAAGCTCTAAACCATCTAAATAAGCAATTGAGACCAAAGCATTTCGATGAATACGGATAAACTGATCTGCAAATTCAGTTTCAAGTTCTTTTAGCGTTTCATCAATCAAGACACTGCCATTTTTATGTCGTACCGTGACATATTTCTGATCTGCCAAAAAATAATAGATATTTTCAACAGGAATTAACTCAACACCGCGATAGGTTTTAGCAGCAATTTGATGTCTTTGGGTTTTTAAATCCTGCAAAAGCGTAGGATTAGGTAAGGCACTGAGCTGCGCTTGAGTAAGTTGAGTTAATTGCTTAAAAACCTGCTCAAGTTCTTGAGGGTCAATCGGTTTAAGAAGATAAGCTTGTGCCTGTGATTTAAATGCTTCTAGAGCATGTTGATCATAGGCTGTGCAAAATACGATAGCAGGTCGAGGATTAAGCTGACTTAATTGCTCCGCACAGACGAGACCATTCATACCCGGCATTTGGATATCAAGTAAAATCACATCCGGTTGATGAAGCCGTGCCTGTTCCAAGGCATCTTGGCCATGATGAGCTGTTGCGACAACATCATGTCCCATCTTTGAAACTAAACGTGATAATCGTTCCACTGCAAGTGGCTCGTCATCACAAATTAGCACCTTCATTCATCCTCCTTGTCACCGTTAACTTGGTCCATTTTTTTATGGTTAACTCTGACTGACTTATTATTTTGATTGGTAGTGATAGCTCATAATAGTGGTATATAAAGTTTCACCCTTATACACCTGGAACCTAACAGAGTTCCCATAATACGCCTTCAAGCGCTGCTTAACATTTTCAAGAGCGATTCCATGCCCTTTCCGTGATTTTATTGTATCGTCTGTATAAGGGTTGGTAATGACTATACTGACCTGATTTTGCAATATTTCAACCAATACCCCAATGGTTGCTTTACCTATCATTGGTTCGACCCCATGAAAAATACTATTCTCTAACAAAGGTTGTAATGTCAATAAAGGAATCGTGACCTGCTTTAATTGCAAAGGTTCAATTTCCATTTTCCAGTCAACTTGTAAACGCTCACCTAAACGTATTTGTTCAATTATTAAATATTGTTTACTAAGCTCAATTTCTTCATACAAGCTTACCAATTTTAATTCTTGAAAACTCGCTCTAAATAAACGTGACAGACTAATCAGCATACTTTCTGCTTTATCTGGGTCTATCGTAATTAAACTCACCACATTATTTAAACTATTAAATAAAAAATGAGGATGAATGCGTGCTTGCATAGCCTGAATACGAGCATTTAATTCTGCATATTGTTGATGCAACCATTGTTCCCGAACATATAAATAGCGCAAACAAAATGCGCCAAGTAATATTCCGTAACTTAAATATAATGGGACATGAGTAAAATAAATACTCCAGTCCTGTGCTGTAGCAGTCATCCTTTTCAAAATTCCGAATTGAAAAAAATTAGTTATGATGGTGGTCGCCACCACAATCGCTTGCAACAAGACAAAACCAATGACCAAAGCATATTTTTGCTGAAGCTGACTAAAAAAATTTTGAAAATATTCAACTAAAGCAAAAAAAGACAAAATCACCCAGTTAATAAAAATCATATATTGTAAAAGGCGTGTCCCACTTAATGCGTGCCAAGACTGCGCTTCCGCCAAGGCTAGAACCAATGCCAAAACATTACTTGCAATAATTAATTCTAATAAGTGTTGCCAACGATCAATTTTCGTAAAAAAATAGGAGGAATTTTGATTTCGATATGCTGTAGAAAACAACTTTGTTTGTTGAGCTTCGGCAAGTGATATACTCTTTTTTATTTTACTGAGCCACCATGACCACATCTTCAAATCCCCCTAATTCAGCAGCCCCAAACCAAACCTCAGGTATGTGGGGTGGTCGTTTTTCTGAAGCGACAGACGCTTTTGTAGCAGAATTTACTGCCTCTGTTCAGTTTGACCAACGTTTTTATAAACAAGACATCGCTGGTTCTATTGCGCATGCTACCATGCTTGCGAAAGTTGGCGTACTGACAGAAGCAGAACGAGACGACATTATTGAAGGTTTAAGCACCATTCGCGCAGAAATTGAAGCTGGAAACTTTGAATGGCGTATCGATCTTGAAGATGTTCACATGAACATTGAATCACGTTTGACTCAACGTATCGGCATTACAGGTAAAAAATTACACACTGGCCGTAGTCGTAATGACCAAGTTGCAACAGATATACGTCTTTATCTTCGCGACGAAATTGATGATATTTTAGGCTTATTAGAGCGTTTACAAAAAGGTTTGTTGGGCTTGGCTGCCAAAAATGTAAACACCATTATGCCTGGCTTCACTCATTTGCAAACAGCTCAACCAGTAACTTTCGGCCATCACTTATTGGCATGGTTTGAAATGTTGGTTCGTGACACTGAGCGTCTTCAAGACTGCCGTAAACGTGTAAACCGTATGCCACTTGGTTCTGCGGCTCTTGCTGGTACCACCTATCCGATTGACCGTGCTTACACAGCAGAATTACTAGGCTTTGAAGCTGTATCTGAAAACTCTCTTGATGCTGTATCTGACCGTGATTTTGCCATCGAATTTAATGCAGCAGCATCTTTAATCATGATGCACTTATCACGTATGTCTGAAGAACTTATTCTTTGGACTTCTGCACAGTTTAAATTTGTGAACATTCCTGACCGTTTCTGTACTGGTTCTTCAATCATGCCACAGAAGAAAAACCCTGATGTTCCAGAACTGATTCGTGGTAAATCTGGCCGTGTGTTTGGTGACTTAATTAGTTTACTTACGCTCATGAAAGGTCAGCCATTGGCGTACAACAAAGACAACCAAGAAGATAAAGAACCTTTATTTGATGCAATCGATACAGTTCGTGGTTCACTCATGGCATTTGCAGACATGATTCCTGCATTGGTTCCAAATATTGAAATCATGCGTGAAGCTGCACTTCGTGGGTTCTCGACTGCTACAGACCTTGCTGACTATTTAGTGAAAAAAGGCGTTGCGTTCCGTGATGCGCATGAAATTGTGGGTAAAGCTGTTGCATTAGGTGTGGCTGAAGAAAAAGATTTATCTGAACTCACACTTGAGCAATTACAACAATTCTCTGACCTAATTACAGCAGATGTATTTGATAAAGCTTTGACACTAGAAGCTTCGGTAAATGCACGTGATCATATTGGCGGAACTTCACCAAAACAGGTTGAAGCTGCGATTGCCCGTGCCCATAAACGTCTAGAACAGTTATACGCTTAAGGATACAAAATGAGTCGACAAGTATTTTGCCGTAAATATCAAAAGGAAATGGAAGGATTAGACTTTGCTCCGTTTCCAGGTGCTAAAGGCCAAGAATTTTTTGAAAATGTTTCTAAGCAAGCATGGCAAGAATGGCTACAACACCAAACTACGCTAATTAATGAAAAGCGTTTAAACGTTTTTGATCCAGAAGCGAAAAAATTCCTTGAAGAACAACGTGAGAAGTTCTTCAATAATGATGAAAGCGTTGAAAAAGCAGAAGGTTGGAAGCCAGAATAATTCGTTTTTTCTAAGCTCATCATCATTAAAAAGGCGGGTTTATATACATAGACCTGCCTTTTTTTACGTGAAACTTACACAAACATATAAAGCCTTACATAGAGCGCACAGGACTCTACATGACATAAATTGGCTCACACCTTAATATCAATTCATAGCAAGTAAGACACGATCCCTGTCGTGTTTTCTCTTAATGCACTTGATTTTCTGTCCTGAACTTCCCCCCAAAGTTCGGGACATTTTTTTATCTATTATTTCTAAAAAATAAAAAAAGCCTTGTTTCAAACAAGGCCTTTCGATACTTCAACTCAAGTATTACTTTTCGTGAACTTTTGCTTCAATTTCTTCAATTTTGGTATGGCGAGCATCAAAACCTTTTGCCATGTAAATCACTTGTTCAGCAATGTTACGAGCATGGTCACCAATACGCTCTAAAGAACGTAAAACCCACATCACGTTAATTACACGTGCAATATGACGCGGATCTTCAATCATATAAGTCATTAAAGTACGTGTTGCTGACTGATATTCACGGTCAATGTCGGCATCTGCTAAAAGTACACGTAATGCTTGATCAGCATCTAAACGTGCAAAAGCATCTAGGGCATCGTGAATCATTACACGTACTTGATTACCAATATGGCGGGTTTCCATGTAACCACGAGGTGATCCACCTTCTTCACATAGATTTTGTGCAATACGGGCAATTTTTGCAGCTTCATCACCAATACGCTCAAGGTCGGTATTGGCTTTGCTCATCGCAATCACCATACGCAAGTCAATCGCTGCTGGATGACGGCGTGCCAAAATCAGTGTCAGACCTTCATCAATATCACGCTCATATTGATTGACTGCGTTATCTTTAAATTGAACATCAATTGCTAAGTTTGCATCTGTATCAAGCAAAGAATGAATTGCATTGGCAACCTGTTGTTCGACCAAGCCACCCATGGTCATAAACTTTGTGTTCACATCTTGCAAATCTTCATTAAATTGAGAAGAAATATGATGGCTTAACACCGGATTACTCGGACTCAAGGGAAGCCTCCAACATGATGGCGCAGGGATAAAATGATTGAGCATTAAAACACATCAATCATTAAATTTTTATGACAAAATTAAATTTCAGATAAAAGCATTTTTTTATTACTGATACGTTAACCAGCTGTTTAATTCAACTAGATCTTTTTCGCCTAGCTGACCTACAGCCGCTTTTAAACGAAGTACATTTAATAAATAGTCATATTGAGCATTAAGATAATCCTGTTTTGCTGAAAAAGCATTACGTTGGGCCAATAAAACATCGACCATACTTTTTAAGCCCTCGTTATAACTTGCTTTTGAGGCTTGAGAGACAAGTGAAGAAGAGTCCATTGCCGCCTTTCTTGCTTCAAGTTTTGCACGGTCGGTATCCACCTGCATAAAAGCGCTTTTTACATCAACATTGGCACGACGAATGGCCGCATCGAGCTGGGATTGCGCTTTATTTAACTCTATAGTGGCTTTTTTAATAGAGGTTCGTGTTTGACCTCCATTAAATAAATTCCAGTTCATCTCTACGCCCACCTGATCAAACTTTCCATCAGTCGAAATCAGTGTTTCTGGTGTTTGTTTGGTATAGCCATAACTCGCCACAGCATCTATTTGTGGATAAAGTGCAGCTTTTTCCACACGGCGTTGGTCTTCAGCATATCGCTTTTGTAAACGGGCTTGCTGAATCTTTAGATTTTGTTGTTGGGCTAAGCCAATCCAGTCATCAAGTTGGGCTGGATAAGGCTTTTGAAAAGTAAAATCACTTCGCAGTACTGCAAGCTTATCTTGATAAGGGCCAATATATTCAGAGAGCTGTTCTTGAGCTAAAAGAAGTTGGACATTAGTTGCAATACGGTTGGCTCTGGCATTTTGATACTGGGCATTTGCCTCACTTACATCACTACGTGCCACCAAACCTTCTTTAAGCTTGGCATTCATCATATTGAGTTGTTCAAGTAAAGCCTTTTCTTCTTGTAAATATGCAGCGGTAAGTGCCTGCTGACGTAGTACATTAAAATAGGCTTCTGCCACGTTTAAAACATGATCTTGTTTTTGCAGGCGTAAAGTAATTTCACTAAGAGCAACCGAGGTTTTAACCTGTTTATAACCTTCCCATGCATCCATACGAAAAAGAGGCTGACGAGCAGATAAAGTTGCTTGTTTGGTTGTTGATGTATTACTTACCAAAGCATCGGACAGTCCCTCTTGATCAACACCGGGAAAATTTGAACGCTTTACGGTTTGGCTATTACGATTAATCTTTCCAGATAATGTGACTGTAGGTAATAAAGCACCAGTTGCTAAGCCTAAATTGAGCTGATCTGCTTCAAATTGTTGTTGATTCGCTTGCCATGTCGGATCATTTTGCTTTGCGCGCTCATAAGTTTCAACTAAATCTAAAGCAAAACTCGGCGATGCAAAACTCCATAAACTCGCCACAAGCATTAATTTTATTTTCATTGTCTAAATCAACGATAAAACTTGGCTTTAAGACTAAGAAAAATTTGATTTAAACTCAAGCCAGTAAAAGTTTTCATTTTTATGTATTTTCAGGCTTTGATAACATCAAAATACAAATGAAAATCAAAAACATGCCTAGCCAGCCCACCCATGATACATGTTCCCCTACCAATACAATCGCAAAAATCGCAGCAACTAAAGGCTCAGATAAAGTTAACGTAGTCGCTTTGCTCGCATTTACAGTCTTTAGCCCAAAGCCGAAAAGTAAATAACCGAGGAACATAGGAATTAGCATCATATAGCCAGCCACAAGTAAATTTGTTGAGCTCTCTAATAAATCACCCCCTGTAAGCAACAAAGTAGGAAGTAAAATAACTGCTCCGCCACCCATAATCATGCCCATTGCAGCTTTAGCAGCAATACCTCGGTCTATTAATCTTTTTGCTGCCCATGAATAAAGCGAATAAGTTGTAGCAGCAACAAGCCCCAGAAAAATACCGAAGAACTTATCCCATTCATTTGTACTATCTTGTGCTGTGTGACTTTCACCCATAGATAATAAACTTACTCCCACAACACCAAACACAAAACTCAGGAACCATGTTTTAGATAAAACTTTACGGTCAAAGAATCGCTCTAAAACTGCTGCAATGAGTGGAGCCGAACCAATTGAAACCACAGTACCAATCGTAATTCCGGCATAATGCATAGAAGAATAAAAAGCTAAGGGATATATCCCAACTGCCACAACACCTAAAAGAATAATAGGAATATTACGCCCAATAAATTGCCGGTTTTCCCGTATAGCTCGTGATGCAACCAGAGCTTGTAAAAGGCCTCCACCGCCCATCGCTACAGCACCAATTGCCAGTGGTCCAAGTGTTGGGGCAAATGCTGCCGCAGTTCCTGTTGTCCCCCACAAAACAGAGGCAACTAAAATTGCAATTGTTCCACCATAACTACTATTTTTAATAAGGCTAATCATGTTGGCATTCTCGATCTAAAATATCTTCTGCCATTTGCTTTGCGAATAGAAGTTGACGGCTACTACCTTCTAGACCAGCTCTTGCCATAGAACCTTCTAAAAGAAAAGAAAGTTGTGAGGCGATATAGCTAATACGCTGTGAGTCTGGTATTAATTTTTTTAAATGCTCAGCAACAATAGCCTCAACTTCTTCTTTATGCCTTCTTACCGAACTTCGTCCTGCACTATTTGCAGGAAACTCAGCAGCAGCATTTAAAAGTCCACATCCCCTAAAACCCTTTTCATAAGCAAACTCGGCATGATCTTGATAGGCATCAAATACGGCCAAAATAGCTTCTTTAGCTGTTTTTGTTTTTTCTAAACGGTTTTGATAAAGGTCTAACCACTCTTGATGTCGTGCAGCAATGTAGGCATCAACAAGATCTCCTTTTGAAGAAAAATTATTGTAAAGCGACATCTTGGCTACATCTGCTTTAGCCGTAACCGAGTTAATGCCAGTTGCAGTAATACCATCGTTATAAAATAGTGTGGCTGCTGCATCGAGAATTTTCTGTCTTGCTGTTTTATCATTCATGGTATTAAATTAAGTAGACCGACCTACCTAATAATAAAGATTTCTAACAGTGATGCAATCTTTTTAAGCGTTATAATTTGAGCAATATTAATTTTGATAAAAATATAAAGATGAAAAAAATTCTAATGATGAGTATGTGCAGTGCACTACTTTTAGCTGGATGTAGTAAAACATCAGAGCAAGATCAGGCTGTATCTAAAGAGCAAAAATCAACTGCACAAAAGTCCACCGAACAGCGAGACAGTAGCTGCTTACAAACTATAGCTGCTATGCAGAAAATTAATCAAAACAGTAAAATAGAAGACCTAAATCAAATTAATGAAAAACTTAAAACCTGTGTTCCCTCTTTAAAAAATAATGAACAGCTTAAGCTAATTGAAGCATCGACGGCTATGTATCAGCGTTTTCTAAAACAAGAACATAATGAAAAAACAGCAAAAGCGTTTGAAGCTTTTGGATATGCCATTTTAGAACAAGAACCATTAGATGCTAAAAAAACAATGAAAACCAAGAAAAAGTTATTCGATCAGCTGGGTACTCGTGATCAATACCTGATTCAACACGAGGGCCAAGCCTATATTGAGCTACTCTATCAAGGTGAGGGCATGTTTACTTACCGCCGTCAGCCGAACTATTTAGTTGATGTTTTTGCTAAAGCCCTACCAGCTGACCAAAAAGAGTTCTTAACTCGCATGGCAAAAGACAATAAAGACATTTTCTATGACGATGGAGCGTTGGCTATCTCATGGAAAGAGCTTACTGAGCGTGCATTATTTTGGGAGAAATTTATTCAAAAATATCCAAAGAGTTATTTTATTAATGATGCAAAATTATTATTTAATGAGTACCGATATTTTATTTTCTTTGGGCTAGATAATACGCCTGTATCCGATGAGTTTGCTCCAAACACATGGATTGATAAAGATGCTCTACAACAAATTCGTTTCTTATCTACACAAAAACAATCCAGCTTAGCAAAACCCGCTCAACAATTTCTGAAGTTTATTGCCACTCCTGTGGATGAGCGTAATACACAATTCAAGACAGATTTAATTGATGAAAATGGGCAAAAAAAATCAACTTACCAGATTGTGCATGAACAGCTTGAGCAATTATTAGAATTAGAGTCACCGTGGAATACCGAAAGTTATCGTGACTGCCATATAGATGCGGTTTGTATAGATACAAATTGACAATGCCAGCCAACCTAAAACATGTTAGTCTTTAAATCGCTTGACGGAGCGCGAGTAATAGCTCGCTGAGATTGTGTAAATTCCGTGTTATCGCAACACAAGTTTGATCACAAGTACCGTTGAACCTGATCAGGTTAAGACCTGCGTAGGAATCAAGCCATCTGAAAACTTAAAGCCCTCAATTTATCTAGTTCAAGATAAATCCGCCATCGTTTTTGGTCGTGCTTGATTCGTTGATGTTATTCATAAGGATCATGTGATGAACCAATTAACGAATCTCTCTTCTGCTGAAATTTCAGCACAACATGAACAAGATGCAAAAGACTTAACCCGCATCTTACCCGCTTCTAAAAAAGTTTATATTGAAGGCTCTCGCCCTGACATTCAGGTTCCAATGCGAGAAATTTCTTTAACTGACACCCCAACTGGTCTTGGTGGTGAGCACAACCCACCTATTATGGTTTATGACACTTCAGGTGTTTATACTGACCCAAATGTTCAAATTGATTTAAACAAAGGTTTACCTTCAGTTCGCCAAAAATGGATTGAAGAACGTAACGATACTGACGTACTTTCGGGTTTAACTTCAAAGTTTGGTCAGGAGCGTTTAAAAGATATTCGTACTGCTGATATTCGCTTTGCACATATTCAAAACCCACGCCGCGCTAAAGCAGGCAAAAATGTCACTCAAATGCACTATGCCAAACAGGGTATTATTACGCCTGAAATGGAATATATTGCGATTCGTGAAAATCAGCGTCAACGCGAAGCTGTAGATATGCGCCAGCACCCAGGCCAAAACTTTGGTGCAAAAAATTTAAAAGAAATTACGCCTGAATTTGTTCGCCAAGAAGTTGCTGAAGGCCGCGCTATTATTCCTGCCAACATTAACCACCCAGAACTTGAGCCAATGATTATTGGCCGTAATTTCTTGGTTAAGATTAATGCCAATATTGGTAACTCAGCGCTTGGCTCTTCAATTGATGAAGAAGTTGCGAAAATGACATGGGCAACTCGTTGGGGCGCCGACACCATTATGGACTTGTCGACAGGTAAAAACATTCATGAAACACGTGAATGGATTATTCGTAACTCACCTGTTCCAATCGGTACCGTACCTATTTATCAAGCGCTTGAAAAAGTGGATGGTGTTGCAGAAGACCTAACATGGGAAATCTTTAAAGACACGCTGATTGAACAAGCTGAACAAGGCGTTGACTACTTCACGATTCACGCAGGTGTATTGCTTCGCTATGTGCCACTTACAGCAAACCGCTTAACAGGTATTGTGTCTCGTGGTGGTTCAATCATGGCACAGTGGTGCCTCGCTCATCATGAAGAAAACTTCTTATACACTCATTTCGACGAAATTTGTGAAATCATGAAAGCCTATGACGTGTCATTTAGTTTAGGCGATGGCTTACGTCCGGGTTGTATTCAAGATGCAAATGACGAAGCGCAGTTCAGCGAACTTAAAACACTGGGTGAGCTGACTCACCGCGCATGGGAACATGATGTTCAGGTCATGATCGAAGGTCCGGGCCACGTACCAATGCACATGATTAAAGAGAACATGGACTTGCAGTTAGAAGTGTGTAAAGAAGCACCATTCTATACGCTTGGGCCTTTAACGACTGATATCGCTCCGGGTTACGACCACATCACTTCTGCTATTGGTGCAGCTATGATTGGGTGGTATGGCACAGCAATGCTTTGCTATGTGACACCAAAAGAGCATTTAGGTTTGCCAAACAAGAAAGATGTGAAAGACGGGATTATTACCTACAAGATCGCAGCACATGCAGCCGATCTTGCTAAAGGTCATCCGGGTGCACAGGTGCGTGATAATGCATTGTCTAAAGCCCGTTTTGAATTCCGTTGGGACGACCAATTCAACCTAAGTTTAGACCCAGATACAGCGCGCAGCATGCATGACGAGACTTTACCAAAAGAAGCGCATAAATCTGCACACTTTTGCTCAATGTGTGGTCCGAAATTCTGTTCAATGAAAATCACTCAGAATGTCCGCGACTATGCCAACAATCTCACCAATAGCGATTCAGAGGTTGAAGAAGGCCTCAAAGCGATGAAAGAGGTTTATCAAGAGCAAGGACAAAAACTGTATCATAAAGTGTAAATATTCAAAAAAAACACTTGCCTAGCCATGATTCTCGGTTAGGATGAAATAAATAGATTTCGTCCTGATCGAATCATGAGTATTGTCGAGCATCCAAGTTATACATCTAAAGATGTCGAAGTAACATCACGTGAACCTCTGTTCAGTGGTTTTATTCAAGTTGAAAAAGTCAGCCTTCGACATCGTCTATTTAATCAATCTGAATATACTCCTGTATTGCAGCGCGAACTTGTGCATCGACCTGAAGCGGCTGGCGTTCTACTCTACAATGACCAAAAACAACAGTTTGCCCTAATTGAACAGTTTCGTGTTGGTGCTTTAGATGACTCTCAATCGCCGTGGCAACTCGAAATTATTGCAGGCGTGTTAGATGGCAATGAGTCACCAGAAAGTTGCATTCGACGTGAAAGCCTTGAAGAATCAGGTTGTGAAGTTCAGGATTTAGAGCATCTATTTAGTTTTTACCCATCAGCAGGCGCCTGTTCAGAATTATTTCATCTATATGTCGCCGAAACCGAATTACCCACCGAAGGCGGTGTTTTTGGAGTAGATGATGAGGGTGAAAATATTCAGCTGCATTTGTTTAGTTATAGCGAAATTCAAACACTACTCGACAGCGGACGTTTAAGAAATGCCCCTGTTATTATGGCATTACAATGGCTGGCTCAACACAGCAAAACGATAATAAATCCGAAGAGGTAGGACGGTGACTTTCCAAGTCTCAACACTTTCACAAAAAAATCATGTCATCATACAAATTACCGATACACATTTATTGGAGTATCCACAGCTAGAATTTGTGGGGATGAATCCTGAAGAAAGTTTCCATGCCATTATCCAGCAGATATTGAAACAACATCCAGAAGCGGACGCGATTATTCATACCGGAGACCTCGCACAAGCCCCAACCCCTATTACCTACAAGCGTTATATCAGCTTTATGCAAACCTTAGGTTTGCCTTTTTTCCACACGCTCGGTAATCATGACAATGTGGACCACTTTCCACTGCATAACGAAAATCATCAGGAACCTGTGGTGGTCGGTTTAGGGAATTGGCGCATCATTATGCTCAACAGCGCCGTAAAGGGAAAAGTAGATGGTCATTTGTCATTGGAACAATTAGAAAATTTAGAAAACTTACTTGAGCAATTTGCAGATCATCCAGTTCTGCTGGCTTGCCATCATCACCCATTTGCCATGAAATCAAAATGGATTGATCATCATAAGCTACAAAACTCAAATGCACTGCTAGATACGTTAAGCCCATTTAAAAATGTAAAGGCTTTAGTTTGTGGACACGTACATCAAGACTCTCTTAATATTTGGCAAGGTATCGAATTTTTCTCGACACCTTCCACAAGTGTACAATTTAAACCGTTTAGTAACGATTTTGCACTCGATCAAAATGCACCGGGTTACCGTTACATTCGTCTGAATAATGATGGTACTTTTGAAACAAAAGTGTTTCGACTTGAAAATTTCGAAACCCATATAAACACTGATATTTCAGGATATTAGTCCTAAATTGAATACCTCTATGAGGAATTATGACTAGGGCAAACACGTTTTGAAATTATTTACGGGATAGAATGACTATCATCTTGCAGGAAAAATCTATATGATGACGACCCGATGGAAAAATCCATCGATGGTTTTCTATAAAAACACTTGCATATCACCATATTTTTTGCGTATAGATAATACGTGTATGATGAGGAATGCCCTATTATGGCGAATGACAACCACAACCAAGTTTTGGATGAACATACAGAAGTTGTAGTAGAAGGTGATAAAGCTTCTGCAAAACGTGCACGTAAAGTGAAACCTAAAACTTCTGACGTAGGCTCAACTGCAAGTTTATTTGGTATTGCACCTTATCAACCTAAGAAAAATGAAGAGTACATGTCTGAAGGACAGCTCGAGCATTTCCGACAAATTCTGCAAGCATGGAAAGCTGAATTAATGTCTGAAGTTGATCGTACTTTAAATACGATGCAAGATGAATCAACTGCATTGCCAGACGTAAATGACCGTGCTACCCAAGAAGAAGAATTTGCAATTGAATTACGTACACGTGACCGTGAACGTAAATTAATTCGTAAAATCGAACAATCTCTTGAAGCGATTAAAAACGAAGACTACGGTTTCTGTGAAACTTGTGGTATCGAAATCGGCTTACGTCGTTTAGAAGCGCGTCCAACTGCAACGTTATGTATTGACTGCAAAACCTTGGCAGAAATTAAAGAGAAGCAAAATAACGGTTAATTGTGACGGTTAAGAATTCTCCAGCCGAGTTCGACTCGGCTTTTGCGCAGCAGCGAAACGATGTTCCATTTAATCGCTGCTCATACTCAGGTCGGTTTGCGCCCTCGCCAACCGGCCCTTTACATTTCGGATCACTGATTACTGCTGTTGCCAGTTACTGTGATGCTAGAGCTCACAAAGGGCGATGGTTTGTTCGTATTGAAGATACTGACATTCCGCGCATCTATCCCGGTAGTGAAGACCATATACTCGCATCAATTGAAGCTTTTCAGTTCGATCCTGATGCAGAGATCATCTTTCAAAAAGACCGCCTAAATATTTATGAAAGCGTATTAGACCAACTTAAAAAAGAAGGTTTAGTTTACGCCTGTCAATGTACCCGTAAAATGCTCGGTTCAAATGCAATCTATGCAGGTACTTGTCGTGATTTGCATCTCGATTTTCAAGATCAAGCGATTCGCGTAAAAGTTCAGGATCAGCAGATCTGTTTCGATGATCGATTGCAAGGACTTCATTGTTCTAATCTACAACATGACCTTGGTGACTTTGTTCTTAAACGCCGTGATGGCATTATTAACTACCAACTTGCTGTTGTCGTGGATGATTATCTACAAGGTATTACACACGTTGTTCGTGGTGCAGACCTTTTAGATAACACTGAACGCCAAATCTGGCTGGGTCAGCTCCTCGGTTACCCTAAACTAAGCTATATGCATCTTCCTCTGGCTATGAATGATCAGGGGCAAAAGCTTTCTAAACAAAATCTTGCTCAAGCACTCGATTTAACTAAAGCTCCTCAATTACTACAACACGCCATACAAGCCCTAGGTCAACCCAAGGTTGATTTAGATCGCCCTGAAGTGATGCTCAAGCAAGCTGTAGCGCAGTGGAATGTAGATTTAATTCCTCACGGACAAGAGCTTGGCGGAATATATTTATAAATAAAAAAAGCCCGATTCGATATCGGGCTTTTCATAACAACTGAAATAGTTTAGAAGTTCGATTCTTCTCTTTCAGGGTTTACTTCTTGAGTTGATGCATCAATCTTTAAGATCAAGCTAATCATAGCTGCACACATCATTAAAGACGTACCACCATAACTAATAAATGGCAGAGTTAAACCTTTGGTTGGCATTAAGCCCATGTTCATACCCGCATTTACCAAAATCTGGAGTAAGAAAATAATACTAATACCGTAAGCCAAATAGCCCGCGCGAAGATAATGATGTTTCAAGGCACGGTGTCCAATTTTGATACAACAAGCCAACATCAAGAAAGATAAGCCAATGACAATCGAAATACCAAAGAAGCCAAACTCTTCGCCTAACACGGCCAACATAAAGTCAGTATGCGCTTCTGGTAAATAAGATAGCTTTTGAACACTATGCCCTAAACCTGTTCCAAACCATTCACCACGGCCAAAAGCCATGAGTGCATTTGATAACTGATAACCCACACCTAATGGATCTGCCCATGGGTCGGTAAACGAAATCAAACGCTGGAAACGGTAAGGCTCAAACAAGATCAAAAACACGATACCAGTGACAATCGCACCAAGCATAATTAAGAACTGTGTTGGCGGCGCACCAGCTAAAAAGAATACACCGACCATCATCATGACGATAACAATCGTCGCACCCAAGTCAGGCTCGGCAATAATTAAACCGACCGTAATCGCCATCACACCACTTAAACGCAGTAAACCCTTCCAGTGCGTACGAACCTCTTTAGCACGGCGTACCACGTAGTCTGCCGTAAAGATTGCCATCATGACTTTGGCAACCTCTGTAGGCTGTAAGGTAAAACCACCGATTTTAATCCAACGTGTAGAACCATTGACTTCCGAACCTACCGCCAAAGCAGCAAGTAACAGAACCATGGTTAACAACCACAGCGGAAACGTATTTTTAAACCATGTATTGAGTGAGATTCGGTAAGTCAAATACGCCACGACCCCAGCAACCGCAATAGATATCGCATGGCGGATGACATAGTGAAACGGGTTCTCATGCATATATTCTGCATAAGGCATCGAAGCAGATGCTACCATCACCGAACCGATACATAACAATGCAACGACACAGAAAATCAAGACATTACGTGGCGTCACTTCCGCTGGCCATTTCGGCAATATCCGTTCATACCAATGATTGATTTTCTGGATTGTGGTCTGAGCTAAGCCTGCCATACTACATTCCTAATCATATTTTCTTTAAACCAACGAATTGACGCAGGCAACAAACTGCTGACCACGGTCATTATAACTTTTAAACATATCAAAACTTGCACATGCTGGTGATAGCAATACCACATCTTCAGCTTGTGTTTCACGTTGACATAGCTCTACAGCTTCTTTAAGTGTTGCCGCATGTAAAATTTTAGTTGCACCTTGAATGGCCTGCTCGATGACAGGCGCATCTTCACCAATCAATACCACAACTTTGGCATACTTTTCGATAGAAGAACGTAAAGGAGTAAAGTCTTGACCTTTACCCTGCCCACCTAAAATTAGGGCAACTTTACCTTTTTTCACTTCAATCGCAGCACCTAAACCATCAATTGCTGCAAGTGTAGCGCCAACATTGGTTCCTTTTGAGTCATTGTAATAACGTACATCATGTACGGTCTTTACATACTCACAGCGGTGCTCTAAACCTTTAAAGTGTTTTAAAGTTTCAAGCATAGATTCCATAGGTAAGCCAATTGCTTCACCCAATGCTAAACACGCTAAAGCATTGGCTACGTTGTGCATACCTTGAATATATAAGTCTGAGCTTTTAATTAAACGCTGCAAGCCACGAGCAAGCCAAAGTGTACCGTCAGCATCTCTTAAAACGCCGTACTGGTTTAAGTCAGGTGCATTTAGACCAAAGCTTTGCATTGGCGTTGTATCAGGTACAAGAGGACGGCTTAAAGCGTCATCACGGTTAAATACAACTTTCTTGACACCTTGGAAAATACGGTGCTTTGCTTGGTGATACCCCAGCATATTGCCATGACGATCTAAGTGATCTTCACTCATGTTCAGTACCACAGCTACTTCAGCATTTAAGTGAGATGTGGTTTCTAACTGGAAGCTTGATAACTCAAGTACCAATAACTCTGGTTGATCTTTAAGTAAATCTAGAGCTGGGCGACCAAGGTTACCACCAACGGCAACTTTCTTACCTGCATCTTTAGCCATTAAGCCCATTAAAGTAGTAACAGTACTCTTCGCGTTAGAGCCTGTAATCGCAACAATCGGTACATCAGTTGCACGGCGAAGTAGCTGAATATCACCTACTACAGAAATACCTTTAGCAATAGCAGCCTGAATTTCTGGTAATTGTGGTGCAAGGCCCGGGCTTAAAATAATTTCTTCTGCTTGTAGTAATAATTCTTGATCCAGTTGACCAAAACTGGTCTTCACGTCTGCAGGAATTTGATCATGTCCGGGAGGTGTGGGGCGGGAATCCGTTACTGCAACTTGGTAGCCTTGTTCATGCAGGAAATTTACAGCAGAAACACCTGATATACCCAAGCCTGCTACAACTTTTAACCCACCACGTTGTATTAACATTTTTGCCCCACAATTTATCAATCGACAGAATGGCAAAAATGTTAGCACTTTGCTGTTTTGAATACTTTTTCAGTTTGACTTTTATTCTACTTTTTTTGTGTCAGTGCGTAAAAAAGCCATCATTCGATGGCTTTTTATACAGAAAAATTAACGCCACTTCACCGTTTGTACTGGAGCGGACTTTTGGGTAGGTGCATCATCAGTAGAACAGCCACAATTGCCACCACAACCGGCAGCCTGTTTAGGCTTCAACCATGACGCCAAACGCTGCCAACCCAAGCGTTGACACTGGATTGATAATGCAAGAAATACTGAAGCGGACGTTTGAGGAAATACCTTTTTAAAGACAACAATGGCACTCCACAACACCAATACAGCAACAATAAGGTAATCAAACATAAGCGCCTCCTATTAACCCCAAATGCGTGATGCAATTTGGTAGGTTAAAAATGACATGAGATAAGCCAAACCAAATAGATAAGCCGTCATGACTGCCACATGTTTCCATGAACCTGTCTCACGGCGTACCGTTGCCAAGGTTGCTAAACAATGTGGTGCATAAATAAACCAGACCAATAAAGATAGCCCTGTAGCCAATGACCAACCCGTGCCGTTTGCACTAATCAAATGAGCAAGCCCCTGTGCAACAGCATTATCATCGGCACCAGATAGCGCATATACCGTACCTAATGCTGCAACCACAACCTCACGAGCAGCCATTGCGGGAATGAGAGCCACCACGATTTGCCAGTTAAAGCCAAGCGGTGCGAATAAAGGCTGAATAAAGTGCCCTGCCATACCCGCAAAACTATAATCAATTGCTGGTAGCGTTGCGCCTTCGGGTGGTTGAGGGAAAGTACACAAGAACCAAAGAATAATGGTCAATGCAACAATAATCCCACCAACACGACGTAAGAAAATCTTTGCGCGTTCCATCAACCCAATAGCGATACTTTTTGGATCAGGAAAACGATAACTTGGTAATTCCATTAACAAGGCATGCTGTGATTTGTCTTTACGCAAAAATTTCATCACAAAGGCAACACAAAGTGCACTTAAAATACCTGCCATGTATAAACCAAACAGCACCAAACCTTGTAAGTTAAAGATGCCTAAAACAGTTTGACTTGGAATAAATGCACCAATTAACAAGGCATAGACAGGCAAACGTGCCGAACATGTCATGAGGGGTGCAACCATGATCGTGGTAAAACGGTCACGTGAATCACTAATACTTCGGGTTGCCATAATGCCAGGAATCGCACAGGCAAAACTTGATAATAATGGAATGAAAGAACGACCACTTAAGCCGGCTTTAAACATTAATTTATCGAGCAAGAACGCTGCACGCGGTAAATAACCTGATTCTTCGAGTACCAAAATAAAGAAGAAGAGAATCAAAATTTGAGGCAAGAAAGCCAATACTGTGCCCGCTCCCGCCAGAACACCGTCTACAACTAAACTGCGTAGCACAGGCTGATGGATGGCTCCATTTAACCACTCACCTAACCATGGGATTACCCCATCTTCAATTGCAGCTTTAAAAGGTTCAGCCCAAGCAAATACTGCCTGAAAGACAATAAACATCATTACTGCCAAGCTGAGTAAACCCAACACAGGATGTAAGAAAATTCGATCTAGAAAGTCAGTACGCTTATCATCATGATCAACGAAATTAACCACATCTTTAAAAATCGTTTCGATTTTCTGATGATGCCCACCACTTAAACCACTCAGTTCAGTATGAGGTACGGTATATTTTTCTTGATCGAGCGCATGCAATAAATTTTCAATACCTGAATTACGTACGGCAACCGTTTCAACAACAGGAACACCTAAACGCTCAGAGAGTTTCTGTGTATTGATTTGAATACCGCGACGACGCGCTTCATCCATCATGTTCAATACAACCAGAATTGGGCGCCCTAATTCAATAATTTCAAGCACCAAACCCAAATGCAGTTTTAAGTTCGTCGCATCGACAATACATAAAAAAGCATCTTGCTGCCCTTCTTCGGCAATTTTGCCTTGGCAGACATCACGGGTAATTTCTTCATCTGGGCTAGTTGCCTGCAGACTATAAGTACCCGGTAAATCTAGTACACGAACTGCACGGCCTGAAGGTAATTGAAAGTTACCGACTTTACGCTCTACAGTTACACCCGCATAGTTAGCAACTTTTTGTCTTGTTCCAGTTAAATGGTTAAACAGCGAAGTTTTACCGCAGTTCGGGTTTCCCACAAGGGCAATACGTAGCGCATTACTCATGCGGGTACTCCTTCTAACTGAATCTCGATTTTTTCCGCTTCCGCCTTACGTAAAGCGAAACGAGTAAAGCCAATTTGGATTAAGATCGGATCACCACCAAAAATACCTTTGGTAATCACCTCTACTCGAGTACCTGGTACAAAGCCCAAGCTTTCCAAACGAATTGCGACCAAATCTTGTTGCTCGGATGTTTGTGTCATCCGATCTACTTTGGTGATGGTAGCCGCTTGCTTCACTTTCAACGCTGATAAACGCACCGCATCCGATCCTAAACCTTTTTTACTAGTATACATATAAATGAGAATAATTACCAAATAAGGTTAAATTTCAATTCTCACCTACTTTAATCGACAAATCTTAAAGTTTCTTTTAAAGTACAGTGGTTTAGAGGACATTGTTTATGATAAATAAGAAACCGCGTATTCCAAGCCCTGTTCAAATTCCTGAACATTTGAGCTTTTTACAAGGTTTTCGCGACTATTTAGTTGCACAAACAGTGAGCCCACATACTCGTAATGCTTATTTATCTGACCTGATTCAATGTGCTGAACTTCATAAAAAAAATAGCTTGCCGAAATGGTCGAGTGATGACATTTCTGATGTTCTCATTGAACTCACCAAAATAGGAAAAAGTCCACGCTCAATTGCACGTTGTTTATCTGCCCTACGCCAGTTTTACAAATTTTTACGTGAACAAAAATTACGAAGCGATAACCCGGTAGCGACACATCACTCGCCCAAAATTGGCCGAGCTTTACCCAAGGATTTATCAGAAGAAGATGTCGAAGCACTGATTCAAGCGCCTGACATTACAACAGCTTTGGGGTTACGTGATCGAGCGATGTTTGAAGTACTTTATGCATGTGGTTTACGTGTTTCCGAGCTAATCAACTTGCGCTTGGAGCTAATCAATTTAAAACAAGGCTATTTACGTATTACTGGTAAAGGCAATAAAGAACGTTTAGTACCATTAGGCCAATATGCTTGTGACTGGGTAGAACGCTACTTAAATGATGCACGTCCACAACTTTATAAAACTTCCACTGACTATTTATTTTTAACTCAACATGGCGGAATTATGAGCCGTCAGAATTTTTGGTATGCAATTAAACGATATGCACTACAAGCCAATATTCAGGCTGAGCTGTCGCCTCATACCTTACGTCATGCCTTTGCAACACACTTGCTCAATCACGGCGCTGACTTGCGCGTAGTACAAATGTTACTGGGCCATAGTGACTTATCTACCACCCAAATCTATACCCACGTAGCGCAAGTAAGAATGCAACAATTACATGAAAAACATCACCCTAGGGGTTAAAAATTTTTAAACGAATTATATGAAATACACCGAACAATCATTTGATTTCGTTCACAAAGGTTAAGAAAGTTTTAACAATACACATTAGATTTTTTGTTATGCTTAGCAGCTTCTGACTATAAATACTGATGAAATAAGGGTTATCTATGTCCTTTACCCGATCTCAAATTTTTCTTGCCTGTGCTTTGGCTTCTAGCTTGTTGTTCAGTGCTTGTTCTAAAGAAAACAAACCACAAAAAGAAGATGCGCTCACAGCGACCGCACCTGCTACTGGGGAAGCTTCAACCATCATTGAACGTAATGCTAAACAACGTTTAATCGAAACTTTGCAAAAACAATTTAAGAATGCAAACATCAACGTCAAAATTTTAGACATCAAACCGACTGAAGTACCTAATTTATATTGGGTAAACCTTGAAGGTATGACTTCTGTTTATACGACAAGTGATGGTAAGTACCTTATTCAAGGTGATGTCATCCGTTTAGGCGGTAAAGAGCTGCATAATATTGGCGACAACCTTCAAGCATCAGAAAACAAAAAGCACCTTGCTGCTTTAAAAAATGAAGATTTGATTGTTTATCCAGCTAAGGGTGGTAAAGCTAAACATGTAATTTATGTGTTTACCGATGCAAGTTGTCCTTATTGCCACAAACTACATGAGCATTTAGCCGAGATTAATGAGAAAGGCATTGAGGTTCGTTACATTGCGTGGCCACGTGGCGAACAATTTATGCCAACGATGGAAGCCGTTTGGTGTAGTGCAGACCGTAAAGCTGCATTTAATCAAGCTGTACAAGGCATTAATATTCCACCTGCTCAATGTAAAAATCCTGTTCGCGAACAATATCAACTTGGTTTAAACATGGGTGTAAATGGTACTCCAGCCATCTACAACGTCGATGGACAATATCTCGGTGGCTACTTAACACCAGATGAGTTAGTTAAACGTCTGGATAAATAATATTCTCAATTTTGATGAATAGTTCACCAGTTATCTTGTACACAAAGCGCTGCTCTTATTGCAGCGCTTTGTTTTTTCAACAAATAGTTCTTTACATGCCAGTGTTTAAAGACTGATCTACTCTGCTTTTCCGAACATCGCACTCTAATTGATTGAACAGGCACGAAAAGCGCTAGAGTCTGGCGTTTTTTTTAGCTATGATCTAGCTTCAATTAAATGATTCAATGATGATATGGAGTGTGACGTGAAACCAGTTCGCCTGGCAATACTCGGTCTAGGTACCGTAGGTGGAGGAGCCCTTAAACTACTACAAGAAAATGCCGCTGAAATTAAACGTCGCACCGGTCGAGAAATTCAAATTACCCACGTTGGAACACGTCGCCCTCGTCCAGATCTCGAATTAGAAGGGATTAAACAAAGCGCAGACTTACTTGATATCGTTCGTCAACCCGATGTAGATGTGGTTGTAGAAGTGATGGGTGGTATTCACCCTGCTTATGAAGTCATTATGGAAGCCATCAAGCACGGTAAACAAGTTGTTACTGCAAACAAAGCTTTACTCGCTGAACATGGCAATGAACTATTTAAAGCAGCAGAAGACAACGCTGTCCAAATTGCTTATGAAGCAGCAGTTGCTGGCGGCATTCCAATTATTAAAGTGATTCGTGAAGGCCTTGCTGCAAACCATATCGAATGGTTAGCAGGTATTATTAATGGTACAGGTAACTTTATTCTGACTGAAATGCGTGAGAAAGGTCGTGCATTTGATGATGTATTAAAAGAAGCTCAAGAACTCGGTTATGCAGAGGCAGACCCAACTTTTGACATTGAAGGTATTGATGCTGCGCATAAACTTACAATTTTAGCGTCTTGTGCGTTCGGTATTCCTCTGCAGTTCGATAAAGTCTATACCGAAGGTATCAGCAAAATCACTGCGCAAGATGTGAAATATGCCGAAGAACTTGGTTTCCGCATTAAACATTTAGGTATTGCACGTCGTGCTGAACATGGTATTGAGTTACGTGTTCACCCAACGCTTATTCCAGATGAGCAGCTTATTGCCAACGTAAACGGCGTTAAAAATGCTGTCTTAGTTCAAGCCAATGCCGTTGGTCCAACGCTGTACTACGGCGCTGGTGCTGGCGCTGGTCCAACAGCTTCTGCGGTCGTTGCCGATGTGATTGATATTGTTCGTGACATCTCTTATACAGAAGATGGAGCAGGCACAATTCCTCAACTGGCTTTCGAAGCATTAACAAATATGCCAATTTTAAGCCGTGAACAAATGACTACAGGTTATTACATCCGCTTAAATGCTGAAGATCAGACTGGTGTACTTGCAGATGTAACAACCATCTTAAGCCGTGCTGGAATCAGTATTGATGCCATCATGCAACAATCACGCTTAAAAGACCTCATTCCAATCGTAATTTTGACCGATCCAATCGTTGAATCAAAAATGGATGACGCTCTTGCGCAAATTCAAGCATTACCTGCAATTCGTGGCGAAATCGTAAGAATTCGTTTAGAATCGCTCGATAGTTAATCAGGTTGAGGGAAAGATTCCCTCTCCCGCTTCACCTCATAATTGGAACACCATCATGTCTAATGCCAATCGTTATACTGGTCTTGTAGATCGTTATCGTGACCGTTTGCCAGTTTCGGCAACTACTCGTGCTATCTCTTTGGGTGAAGGCAACACCCCTCTCATTAAACTTGAGAATATTCCACGTATTATTGGCAAAGATGTTGAAATTTATGTGAAATATGAGGGCTTAAACCCGACTGGTTCATTTAAAGACCGTGGTATGACCATGGCTGTAACCAAAGCGGTTGAAGAAGGTTCTAAAGCAATTATCTGTGCATCTACAGGTAACACTTCTGCTGCCGCTGCCGCATACGCTGCGCGTGCTGGTATCAAAGCATTTGTTTTGATTCCAGAAGGCAAAATCGCGATGGGTAAAATGGCTCAAGCCATGATGTATGGTGCGATCACTATGCAAATCCGTGGTAACTTCGATGATGGTATGCGTCTAGTAAAAGAAGTGGCTGATCAAGCTCCTGTAACGATTGTAAACTCAATCAACCCTTACCGTTTGCAAGGTCAAAAGACGATTGCTTATGAAATTGTTGAAGCTTTAGGCCGTGCACCTGACTATCACTGCTTGCCAGTAGGTAACGCAGGTAACATTACAGCTCACTGGATGGGTTATACAGAAGCTGTAGCAAACCAACCTGCTGATCAGTTTGAACAAGTTATATATGATGCTGCGACCGATCAATTTACCGGTCCTAAACCAGAAGGCTTACCAACAATGGTAGGTTACCAAGCTTCTGGTGCAGCTCCATTCTTACGTGGTGCTCCAGTTGAAAGCCCTGAAACAGTTGCAACTGCAATCCGTATTGGTAATCCACAAAGCTGGAACCATGCAAAAGCTGTGGTACGCGACTCTAAAGGCTGGTTTGATGAACTTCAAGACAGCGAAATTTTAGAAGCTCAACGCTTACTTTCTATGTATGAAGGTGTATTTGTTGAGCCAGCGTCTGCTGCTTCTATCGGTGGTGCGATCCGTGACATTAAAGCGGGTAAAATTGCTGAAGGTTCTGTCATCGTATGTACAGTAACTGGTAATGGCTTGAAAGATCCTGATACTGCAATCAAACAATGTGCTGATGCAGTGATGTTGTCAATTGATGCAACAATGGATCAAGTAAAAGATTCAATTTTATCTAATATGTAAAATCTGAATTTTTATAAAAAACGGCTGTTTAATACAGCCGTTTTTTTATGCTGTTTAAAATGGCATAAAAAACGCTTCTTAATAGAAGCGTTTTTAAAATATTTAACTTAAATACGTTTTGGCAAATTACTCAACCAACCTAACAAGTTAGTTGCATCGTTATTACGCGCCTGTGTACTTGGTTCACCAAGCAATACAATGACTGCTGGACGTGAGTTCACAGTAGTATGCATAACAACACAACGGCCTGCTTCATTAATATAACCGGTCTTAGATAAGTTGATATTCCAACCACCATTACGCACTAAAGCATTGGTATTGTTTGACTTGAGTACACGGTAACCTAAATTAAAGTCGTAAGTTGGTGTTGTTGAGAATTGACGGATCAAACCATACTGAGACGCTGTACTCGCCAAAATCCCCAAGTCACGCGCCGAAGAGACATTACGTGGGTCTAAACCAGTTGATTCGTAATAATGAGTGGCATTCATACCCAAAGAACGTGCTTTAGCATTCATCGCTGCTACGAATGCAGGACGACCGCCCGGATAAGTACGCGCTAAAGCTGCTGCCGCTGGATTTTCTGACTTCATTAAAGCAAACAGAAGAACTTCTGCACGGTTCATCTTGTCGCCCACACGTAAGGTAGAGCTTGAGTTCTTACCATTTGCACCGGCAAAATCGATTTGCTCAAGTGTAATTTCTTCTGACATGTTTAAACGCGCATCTGCGGTTACAACTGCTGTCATTAATTTGGTAATAGACGCAATCGGTACTGACGCGTTGGTGTTTTTACTATAAAGGACCTCACCCGTTTGCGCATCCATTACAAGTGCAGCACGTGCACTAACACTCGGCTGGGCATTATAGCCCACGGTATCACGGATTGGAGCAACTCTAGGTGTAGAGCTAATAACTTTCGGTGCATTACTGCCACGTAAAGTCGTAGTAACAGACGTTGAACCTTGCGGAGTCGGCTCATCATCTTCATCATTTAAAAGTTGACTAGCATCCGCTGCAGACCAATTTAAACTTGCAGTACCAGTACTCCCTGAGGACGGGTTATTGACGAGTTCTGCAAAGCTTGTTGAACTCAAACTAAGCAAAATAGACATGCTTAGCACATGCATTAAAGACTTTTTAGAATTTTTCACGGCACAATACTCGACTCAGGGTGACACACATTTGCGCTTACTATCATTATGCCTTACATTTGAGATATAAGGTATAAAGCTTTACCGACACAATTGTGCACAACTATTCGCTCACTATAGAAGAATAGGATTGCTAATTTTGTCATTCCATTGCAAGCTTATTTTGCTTTATGTAACAAAAAACTTGTTTTTTGAAAGAAAGGAGGTCTTCTTGATTACAGTTTTAGTTGTCGATGACCATGAACTGGTACGTACGGGTATTTGCCGTATGTTAGAAGATCATGCAGATGTTGAGGTAATTGGACAAGCCGAATCTGGGGAAGAAGCTATTGCTATCGTTCGCCAGCAACATCCGCAAGTCGTACTACTTGATGTCAACATGCCAGGCATCGGTGGTGTAGAAACAACTCGTCGTTTATTACAAACAGCTCCAGAGACGAAAGTCATTGCTGTAAGTGGCCTTGCCGAAGAACCCTACCCATCTTTATTGCTAAAAGCTGGAGCAAAAGGCTATATCACCAAAGGAGCCCCAATTGCCGAGATGGTCCGTGCAATTAATAAGGTCATGCAGGGTGGTAAATATTTTAGTGCCGATATTGCCGAGCAACTGGCAAGCTCTTATTTATCTGATACTCAACAATCTCCTTTTGATTCGTTATCGGAGCGGGAAATGCAAGTTGCGATGATGGTCGTTAACTGTATTAGCGCACAAGAAATTGCCGATAAACTTTTTGTAAGTGTGAAAACTGTAAATACTTACCGTTACCGTATTTTTGAAAAGTTAGGAATTGATAGTGATGTAAAACTCACACATCTTGCGATTCGTTACGGTCTGATCAAACCATAATCAGACTTACATGCACTCTCCTTTAAATTCATCCCTGTCCCATACGATTTTTCGTTTGGGCACTTGGTATGGTTTATACCGTCTTATTATTGCGGTTAGCCTGAATATTATTTTGGTTTTAACCAATGCTCAAACCGACAATAGTTTGCAGCAACCCTCTTTATATTTTTACACTTTACTAAGCTATTCAATTGTAAGTCTTGTGCAATTGTTATGCTTTAAGTTTATTGCTATCCAAACTACTCGGCAGCTTATTTTATTTTTTATTGTCGACATTATTTGTTTAAGCCTCCTTTCATTTTCTGCTGGGGAGCCTAATTTACAAATTAGTTTGCTGTATGTGATTGCAATCTTTACTTCGGCGATTTTGCTCAGTGCAAGAGTGTCTTTAGTTATTACCTTACTTGCGGTTATTGCGGTTATTTACCAACGCTTCGTGGGTAGTTTATTTGACTACAACAATCTAAACACAATCGGTAATAGCGCTTTATTAGCTTTTTTATTTTTCGTTGTTCACGGGATTGGACAAATTGCAGTGCAGCGCTTTAAATTACTTGAAGCACTCACCTTTCACCAGTCAATCGAGCTTTACCAGCTTCAAAATATTAACCGTTATATTTTAGAGCAAATTGAACAAGGCTATTTAGTTTTAGACGAAAATTACGACATTGTTGTTAGCAATCCCGCTGCTTGTTCATTGCTTGGTATTCCTCCCCAGTTTGCCAATGAAAAATATCCTTTGGCTAAATGGCATCCCGATTTATTTGAAATATTGAAGTTTGGCGACTTAAAAGAAAATGACCGATTTATTTTTGAGTCTCGGCTATCAGCTTATTCCATTAATATTAAAGTGCAGCATCTTTTAGTGCCACAACAAGCTCTGACACTACTCATTTTACAAGATGCCCAACAAATTAATCAGCAAGCACAGCAACTCAAACTTGCCGCTTTAGGGCAACTCTCGGCAAGTATTGCACATGAAATCCGCAATCCTCTGGCTGCAATTGTTCAAGCAAATGAGTTACTTAAAGATAGTGATCTCGAACAACAAAATACTTTACGCCATATGATTGGCAAGCAAACTAAACGCATTGATAGTATTGTTCAGGACACCTTAGGACTTGCTCGTAGCGAAAGAACACACCCTATTCAGATTGACTTAAACAATTTTATAAATACGCTACTCGATGAAGATTTATCTGACGTTAAGCACTCAATTCAACTCAAAATTTCTGATCGTTCTTTAAAATTTTTATTTGACGAAAAACAACTAAGACAAGTCATGATCAATTTAGTGCGAAATGCTTTACGACACAATGCACCCGACTCACCGAATGTCATGATCAACATTCATTCACAAACAAATAAAATTTATATTGATGTGATCGATTACGGTGAAGGTGTTTCAAAACGTGATATATCTCAATTATTTAAACCATTTTTTAGTACCGAAATTAATGGAACTGGTTTAGGATTATACTTGTCTCATAGTTTTTGTGAGGCAAACCATGCAAAGCTCACCTATGTAGAGCAAAAACAAGGGGCATGCTTCAGAATAGAATGCCCAATAATATATTGATTTTTTATTAGGTTTTTGGGGAAATGGCAGAACAGCAACCACTCGTTTTGCTTGTAGACGATGAGGAAGATTTGTGCCTCTTAATGCAAATGACACTTGCACGAATGGGGATTAAAACACATCTTGCTTATCGGGTTGAACAGGCCAAACAACTCTTCACACAGTTTCATTACGATGCATGTTTAACCGATTTAAACTTACCCGATGGGAGTGGGTTAGAGTTAGTCAAACATGTCTCTCAAAATTATACAAACACACCCATTGCGGTTTTAACTGCTTACGGCAATATGGATATTGCAATTGCAGCATTAAAAGCAGGTGCTTTTGATTTTGTAAGCAAACCGGTCAACCAAGTACATCTAGATCAATTATTACAGAAAGCCTTAAATCGGCAAAAAATAGAGCATGATTTTGCAGAGAGTGCTCTAGAAAACAAATTATTAATCGGCCGCTCTCAGCCTATTCAACAACTACGCATCGCAATTAAAAAAATTGCTCGTTCACAAGCACCTGTATTTGTTACTGGCGAGTCTGGAACAGGTAAAGAAGTGGTTGCCAACCTAGTTCATCGGCTGAGTAACCGTAGTGAAGGGCCTTTTATTGCGATTAACTGTGGCGCTATTCCAACTGAACTGATGGAAAGCGAGCTGTTCGGACATAAAAAAGGTAGCTTTACAGGGGCAACGCAAGACAAACAGGGCCTCATTTTATCTGCTCATGGTGGCAGTTTATTTTTAGATGAAATTGCCGAATTACCACTCAGTATGCAGGTTAAATTACTACGTGCAGTACAAGAAAAAAAGATTCGTCCTGTCGGTTCCGATCAGGAAATTGATGTTGATTTTCGGGTGATTAGCGCGAGTCATCAAGACTTAGAGTTATTGGTTCGACAAGGCAAATTTCGTCAGGATTTATTCTTCCGTATCCATGTTATGGATCTCATGTTACCGCCTTTACGCGAACGTGGTGAAGATGTCTTGTTACTTGCGAATCACTTTATTCAGAAAATTTGTATGGAGTGGGAAACCCCACTTAAACAATTAACCGAGGGCGCTGAAACTTATCTGCTACAACAACACTTTCCCGGCAATGTTCGCGAATTAAGAAATATGATTGAGCGAGCAATTACTTTAAGTGACGATGCCAATATTGATGTACCACATTTGCACCCTGCCCCTTTAAGAGCAAATATTTCTAATTCAATCGCAACGGTATCTCAAAGCTTTCAGAATCCTGTAGCTACGCCACAGATTGAAAAAAAATTACCAAGTGAGGGTCTAGAGCGTTATTTAGAGAGTATTGAAAAAGATATTCTGCTCAATGCACTCAATATGACCCATTGGAATCGAACCTTAGCAGCTAAAAAATTAGGAATGACTTTCCGTTCTTTACGCTACCGTTTGAAGAAGTTTGGGTTAGATACTGAAACTGAACAAGAAGTATAAAGCTTACTTCCTTTTTAGAAGTAGGTCGGCAACACGCTCTAAATAAACTTCGTCTTTCATTTCTGGAGGCAAGGGATAGGTCTGGTTAGGCTGAATACCTTGACCTTCGATCATATTACCATTTGGTGTGTAGTAATGTGAGACCGTCATTTGCAAGGCTGCCCCACTTGGCAAAGGGAAAAGTTTCTGTACAACGCCCTTTCCATAACTTTTTTCACCCATGACCCAAGCACGTTGATGCTCTTTCATTGCAGCAGTAAAAACTTCTGCTGCCGAGGCAGATCGGTGATTAATTAAAATACCAACTTTTATATTTTGAAAATCATTTCCAGGTAAGGCCTGAAATTGCTGATTACCTTCTGAACGACTTTTTGTAGAAACAATAATGCCATGATTTAAAAATAAATCGGCTGACTCAACAGCAGCAGAGAGCAGCCCGCCTGGGTTATTTCTTAAATCAATTAATACAGCTTTTAAACGCGAAGAACTATTTTCTTCAATTAAACGTTTAATTTCATTGGCGGTATCTTGCTGGAATACTCTAATTTTTAGTACCAATACCTGATTATGTAACATGACAGGTTCGATATCAGTTTCAATCTTTTTATTACGGACTAAACTGATTGGGGTATTTGACTCTTCTGTCTGTACTTGCAGCGTTGAACCTATTGAACCATACAACAAACCAAGCACCTGATCTTGGGTTAGATTTTTAAGTTCCTGATTATCTATCTTTAAAATGGTCTGTCCATTTCTCAAGCCTAGTTTATATGAATCAGAACCTGCCTTTAAGTCACGAATCATCCATTTATGGACATGTGCTTCTGGGCTTAATGCAAAATCAACCGAAGCAAGATCACCTTCGGTGTATTGAATGAGTTGACGGTATTCTTCAGCTGACAAATAGCGTGAGTAACGGTCTAGACCACTAACAAGACCTTTAATTGCTTGTAAAAATAAAGCATCGTCCGATTTTTCATCGACATAGTTATCGCGAACAATCCCATAAATTTGTACAAACTGCTGAATCGACTCAATAGGGACTTCTGCATAACTTTCTTCTGATTCTGGTGAATCAGCATGCTGAGGCGATAATTTTTCTTTTACAACAGGAGCAGCAAGAGCAAACTGGCTGCAACACATCAATACACTACCAAAAAAAGCTTTATATATATTGTGTTGCAGCATTTAGTCACCTATCGCTTATGCAGATAATGTAATCAGATTACGACCTTGCATTTCCGCAGGTACAGGAATCTGCATTAGATGAAGGATAGTCGGTGCAACATCTGCAAGTACACCACCTTCTGCGATAGTCGCTTGTGTTGGACCAACATAAATAAATGGTACAAGCTCTGTTGTATGTTGAGTATGAACTTGGCCACTTTCGTAGTCCTGCATTTGCTCAACATTACCATGGTCAGCAGTAATAAGCATATGACCTTTCTTGGCCATCACAGCTTCGTATACACGACCTAAACATGTATCAACTGCTTCAACCGCCTTAACCGCGGCATCAAATACGCCTGTATGACCGACCATATCACCATTGGCATAATTCACAACAAGTAAATCGTACTCACCTGAGTTAATTGCCTTAACGAGTTCATCAGTTACTTCATAAGCACTCATTTCAGGCTTTAGATCATATGTCGCAACGTTTGGTGATGGAATTAGAATACGCTTCTCACCTGGGTATTCATCTTCTCGACCACCACTAAAGAAGAAAGTCACATGCGCATATTTTTCTGTTTCAGCAATACGTAATTGCGTTTTGCCAAGAGAAGATAAATATTCACCAAGTGAGTTTTTCAACTCTTCAGGCATATATGCCACAGGTGCATCAATGCTGGCCTGATAACGTGTCAACATGACAAATTTAGAAAGGTTCGGTACAACTTTACGCTCAAAACCTGCGAAGTCCTTTTCAACAAACGCACGTGTAATTTCACGAGCACGGTCAGCACGGAAGTTCATGAAAACAACGCTATCGCCATCTTGAACTTTAGCCACATCACCAATACGAGTTGCTTTCACAAACTCATCATTTTCATTGGCTGCATATGCAAGTTCTAAACCTTCAACAGCAGTATTTGCTGTACGAACTGCTTCACCTTCGGTCAATAGGCGGTAAGCCTGTTCTACACGGTCCCAACGATTATCGCGATCCATTGCAAAATAGCGGCCAATCATAGTTGCAATACGGCCCTTGCCTTCATATTGAGCAAATAGAGCGTCTAATTTTTCTAGTGAAGATTGTGCACTACGTGGAGGAGTATCACGACCATCAAGGAATGCATGAAGATAAACTTTTGCACCACGTTTTAATGCGAGTTCACACATCGCCACAATGTGGTCTTCATGTGAGTGAACGCCACCTTCTGAGAGCAAGCCCATAATATGAACTGCACCACCAGCAGCTTTGGCTTTTTCAACAGCATCAATTAATACTTCATGTTTGAAAAAGTCGCCAGTACGGATGTCTTTAGTAATACGGGTAAAATCTTGATACAACACACGTCCAGCGCCAAGATTCATATGGCCAACTTCAGAATTACCCATTTGTCCATCAGGTAGACCTACATCTTCACCAGAACCAGAAATAAGACTATTTGGATGCTTTGCTTTCATTGCAGTTAAATTCGGGGTTTTTGCTGCAAGAAAAGCATTATCTTCAATCGCTTCACGGTGTCCAACACCATCCATAATGACCAGAACGTGAGGGATCTTGCCAGCAGTTGCATCCGTCATAATCAATTTCTCTTTTGTCTACAATTTCATCGCCATATCTTACCGAATTTTCGGTGAAGACTCTATTTTTTCCTATGGCTTTCACCAATGCATCTCATTGAGAAAGCCATTTATATTCTTTCGAATTAGCGAGCACGGTAAAGTAAGTAACTACCGGCACCAAACATTAAAATAATAGGTACAAGTACAAACCACGCTGGTGAAGGCGCGTATACCAAACTTGCGTAACCCAAGAAATCTTGTAAGTAATAAAAGCCTAAACCGATAAAGAGTGCGATCACCAAACGAAAGCCCATTGACTGTTGACGCAGTGGACAAAAAAAAAAAAAACAAGCCACTAATACAAGCGTAATCAATGAAAATGGGGAAGCTACTTTTTGCCAGAAAGCCAATTGGTAAGTTTTAGGAACTTGGCTATATTCATCCATATAGCGCATAAAACTAATGAGCTGACTTGGAGATAAGTCTTCAGGGTCTAAAGTCACCATGTGTACATATTTAGGTTGTAGAGCCAATCCTAAAGACTGCTGATCATGATTATTTAGTATCGAATTACCATCTGTCAGAATGTCTGTCTGACTGGCTTTTTGCAAAGACCATTGACCGTCTTTAATAAACTTTCCTTGCTCTGCATTAATTACAGACTGCAAGTGATATTCTTTATCAAAGTCGACAACCTGAATATCTCTTAAGTTTCCTTGCGAGTTCGCATAGTCAATATAAATAAAGCGTTGCCCTTCTCTTGACCAATAGCCTTTTACTTCGCCTAGAGCAGCAACTGAACGATGACTTTTGATACTTTGTGCTTTCTCATTGGTATAGGGAACAACCCATTCACTTAACGCAAAAGATAAAACAATCAGTAGCAAAGCTGAACGCATTACCCAGCCCACAATACGCCATAAACTGATCCCAACAGAGCGCATCACGATGAGTTCACTGTTGGATGCTAAAGCGCCCAATCCAATTACCGCACCAATTAAGGCTGAAATAGGCAAAATTTCATATAGATAACGAGGAGCACCCCATAACACATAGATAAAAGCTTGCCATGCATTATAGTCAGGCTTTAACTCACCGAGTTCACCTAAATAGGTAAACAAGACTTGCAAAACAGATAAGACAATGGTGGTACCAAACATTGCAAGCGCAGTGGTTTTCGTCACATATTTGGCGACTATTCGACGTGCTAACATTATAATTTCACTCGCTTGATCTGTTTCTTGATTTTCGGCCCTAATTTCTGTTTACGTGAAAATAAGGCAGCTGCAATTGCATAAACCAATAAAGCCGCTGGATACGCCCAAATATCGAGCTCACCTTTACTAATACGAGTCTTAATCGCAATCATAAGTACAATCAAGCTCGCAAAAATAAAAATAGATGGAATGAGACGATAATAACGACCTTGTCGAGGACTCACCTCAGACAAAGCAACTGACATCATGAGAGCAACAATAATGGTAAACGGACCGAATAAACGCCAACCTAATTCACTTCTAATGACTGGATCATTTGTTTTAGCCAATAGTTTAGAGGTTGGAAGTGCCTCTACGTCACTACTCTCAAACTTGACGTCTTTATCATTCTCAAGTCTTAAACGATAAGACTGAAACTCTGCTTGCGTATATTTAGGTTGTCCCGGATATATTTCATAACGGCGCCCTTGAACCAGATCGACGACATTGGCAGTATCATTGGCAACCTCAACACGTGTTGCCTCTTTGGCCAAAATCATGACATCTGGTTTACCTTCTTTGGCAGCCCGCTGGTAAAAGAAAATATCTTTGAGGTTTTTACGGTCTTCCGACAGTGAACCTGCATAAATCGTATAAGGTCCTGAAGAAATAAACTCTCTTGGTCGAACCAAGTCAAAGCCTGTCCGTACAGCTTGGGTCGTTGTTAATTTTTCAAATTCACGTAGTCCCCACGGCGTCATCCACAGCATAAGCACAGACTGACAAACCATATAAACCAGTGTCATTGGAATGAGTAAGCGTGCCAATTGATGACGGCTTACCCCGCTACCATTCAAGACAGCCATTTCATGGTCAACATATAAACGACCAAACACCAACATTAAACCAATAAAAAATCCCAGTGGTAAAATGAGGGTTAAAAATTCAGGTAAACGGTATCCAATGATGCTAAATAAAATACTCGCATCTAAACGCCCCTGTGCCGCCACACCAAAGTATTTGATCAGACGACCACCCATCATGATTAAGGTCAATAATGCAATGACCACCAATGAGGTAGAGACAACTTGCTTGACGAGATAACGCCGAATAATCAAATTAATACTTCCAAAAGGCTAAACGGGACGAACGCTAGTTTACCCGAATGTTAAAAATATAAAACCGCACATTGCAACGCTATGCTTGAAAGTGTTTCAATGTTTTAATCCAACATAACTTTCTATAGGCAATCACGGCAGCCATGAAATTTACAACTTATACAACTTTTCCTGAACAAACATCTAATGAATCTTTGTGGGTTTTAGTTGATTCAGAACAGCTACAAAGCAACCTCAATACATATCAAATCAATAACCTAGAAAGTATTCTTACGGCGACTCAATATAAAGCTAACTTCAATGAGACACTGCCATTATTTGGTCAGCTTAGCACTCAACCTCACAGCCAACTACTTGGTTTAGGAAAAGCAGCTGAACTTCAAGCAGTTAAGTTAGCAAAATTGGCACAAACCATTATCAAATCGACACAAAATAAATTTAAGCATATCGCAATTGATATTGCTGCATTACCTGTCGAATACCATTATTTATTTGCATTAAGCTTAACTCAAGCAGCTTATGGTTATGATGAGTTTAAATCGAAAAAAAATGAATTTGTGTTACAACAAGTTGATTTAATTAGTCCACACACAAGCCTTGATAAAAATCAACTTGCTTTAGTACATGCCGTACAATCTGGTCAATCTTTTGCGCGTGACTTAGGTAACCGTCCAGGTAATATCTGTTTCCCTGAATATCTGGCTGAACAGGCTTTAGCTTTAGCAGCAGAATTCCCTGATTTACTCAAAGTGACTGTCTTAAATGAGCAGCAAATGGCTGACTTAGGCATGTATGCTTTCCTTGCTGTGAGTAAAGGATCTGAGCGTCCGGGTCGTATTGTCACTATTGAATACCAAGCACAGCTTGAACATGCCCCTGTCGTACTTGTCGGTAAAGGCGTTACTTTTGATACAGGCGGTATTTCTTTAAAACCAGGCCTTGGCATGGATGAAATGAAGTTCGATATGTGTGGTGCAGCCTCTGTACTTGGTACGATTCGCGCACTATGTGAAGCACGCCTTCCAATTCATGTGGTGGGTGCGATTGCAGCAGCAGAAAATATGCCTTCGGGTAAAGCGACCCGCCCAGGCGATATCGTAACGACCATGAGCGGCCAAACTGTTGAAATTTTAAATACTGACGCTGAAGGCCGTTTAGTTCTTTGCGATACGTTAACGTATATCAAACGTTTCAATCCGGCAGTTGTGATTGATATCGCAACATTAACCGGTGCTTGTGTAGTGGCATTAGGTAAAGTGCTAAGCGGTTTATTCTCTCCTGACGATGCCTTGGCAGCTGAGCTTCAACAAGCAGGTGAGCAGTCATTTGACCGTGTGTGGCGCATGCCAGTGATTGATGATTATCAAGAACTATTGGACTCACCTTTTGCAGACATCGCTAACATTGGTGGACCACACGGTGGTGCAATTACAGCAGCCTGCTTCCTTGAGCGTTTTACTCGTGACTATCGTTGGGCTCATCTAGATGTAGCAGGAACAGCTTGGTTATCAGGTACAGCAAAAGGTGCAACTGGCCGTCCAGTACCACTACTTATGCAATTCTTGGCTAACCGTGTAAATACGAATGGCTAAAGTTAGCTTTTTTCTGTTTGAAACCAGTGAAGAACGGCAAGTCGATAGTGCTTGCCGTTTATGTCGAAAGATCTTGCTGAAACATTCAAATATCTGGTGGTATTGCCCAGATGTACAGTTACAACAAACACTTGATGAAAAATTGTGGAGCTTTGATCCGACCAGTTTCATTGCACATGGGATTGATCAGGCAGACGCAGCAGTATGTATTTCGGCTAAACAACCTTCTGAACAAGGCTGGTTGGTATTTAATTTTAACAATCATGCACTTGAACAAGTGAATCATTTTAGCCACATTATAGAAATTGTTGAAAATAATGAAGCAGCCAAGCAAATTGGCCGAGAAAAATTTAAAATGTATCGTCGTTTAGGTATAGAACCTCGAACCTTTAAATTATAACGCGCTAAAATGTAGATACTGTTGAGCAAAGGAGAACTGTGGTGGCATTAAATGTCGGGCAAGATTTTAAAAAAAGATGGTTAAATGCGCCTGAAGCTGTCCGTCATGCCTATCAACAGGATTTGGCACGTATTTGTGATTTATTAGAGCCTCAGACGCCTATTCAACTTTGGGTACTCAATGATGAGAAGGCACAGCTAGAATCACAGCAAAACATTGAACAAGCTTATGCTGACTTAAAAGCAGAGTTAATCGAACAGGCACGTATTCGTCGTCAGCTTGCTTTAGAAAAGTCTCTTGCAGATAAGCGCGCAATGGAAGCAGCCTATGCTGCTGAATTACAAGCAGACGAAGTTCGTAAATTTAGTGAACAAACTCAAGCTCTACAAGCTTTCCGCAGTCATTTAGAACAAGAAGTTGCTGAACACACTGCGCGTTATCAGAAAAATCCTGAAACACCAGCAGTGAACTACTCTTCTGGCGTAAAACTTAGCATTACCGATGATCAAATCTTATCTGAGCTTGAAAGTTTACGTATTCGTTTAGAGCTTGAAGCTGAGAACTTAATTGAACAGTCTGTTACGGCTTTCCGAGCTAAGCTAAATTCGGCAGCTCAAGAAGAAATTGAATATATTTTAAAAAATTCTAAGTTTTCTGATGAAAAAATAGAAAAGTAAAGTTTATACAACGCTCCTTGTCATAAAAATGACATTTAATTGTCACAAAATAGTCATGCATAATATTCTTTTAGTTCAAATAATTATTAGAATAATGCATATGTATTTATGAAAATTAATGAGGGTAAAAATGGACATTCCACATCAGATTTCAATGCAACTTGAGCAGCTTAATCAGGGTGAGCAATGGACATTTTCAGCACAAGAACTTTATATGAGCCACAATGACTTTAATTCGCTTTCAATCTTGCTTACACGAGCATCAGAAAAAGGTGAGTTTTCAATTACACGCACCCAGCATAATAAACCATGGGTAGGCACACACTCGGTTACTCTCACCAAGCATTAATTTTTAAAATAAAAAAACCGGAACATATGTCCGGTTTTTTTATTTTAGCGATTTAAAACTTTATTTTAAAAAGCCATTTTCAGCTAAGAAAGCCATACTAATATTTGACTCGGTTTTTTGTTCAGCAGCTTTATCACCCAGTAATAAACGCTCAATATAACGCGCTAATACATCGACTTCTAGGTTAACTTTGCTACCGACTTGCCAGGTTCCAATATTGGTACGTTCTGCTGTGTGCGGAATTAAGTTCAAACTTAAAATATTACCGCGTAAATGATTAATGGTTAAACTAATACCATCTACTGTCACAGAACCTTTCTCTGCTAAGTATTTAGCAAGTTCTATAGGTGCTGTCACTTCATAATAAATTGAGCGAGCATCTTCACGGACTACGGTAATTTCACCTACACCATCAACATGACCACTTACAATGTGTCCACCAAAACGGGTTGTTGGCAGCATCGCCTTTTCCACATTGACACGTTGACCCACTTTCCAGTTACCTAAAGTGGTACGGTTTAAACTTTCGCGAGAAACATCAGCTGCGTACCAGTTGTCTCCCCACTCAATAACGGTGAGACAGATCCCATTGGTTGCAATTGAGTCACCTAAATGTACATCCGACATATCCAAATCGGTTTGAATACGTAAACGCACATCGCCACCTACACTTTGCAGGCTTTCTACTTTACCTAAACTTTCAATAATGCCTGTAAACATGGCTCAATCTCCAAATCTTTTACACTGCTTAAATTGCAGCGCTTACCAAAGTGCGAGCTGCGTACTGTTACCTGAAGTATCTACACCACCTAGCTCGGCAAAGTGGTAAAGCTGGCCTAACAATTGACGTAACGGCGGCCCTGGTTTGGCATGAGTATCTGTAATCACAATAAACTCAAGCACACGTGCGCGCTCTGACTGACGTTGTTTACTTACGCGATAACGTGGAACATCTTGAGTCAATAAAGTGACTTTTCCACGCTCCAGATTGGCCATCAGTAAGTCTTTTGGCTCAATATTACCATCGGTGGAATAACTGGTCAGAATATAACGCGCATTGATGGTTGAAAGTAATTTTTCATACGCATCTTTTGCATGTTTAGAAGAATTATAAGGACTTGGACGCTCTTTACGCCATGCACGGTCAATACCACTCTTATAACCTTTCGTGTCTGGTGGTGGTAGGTCGACTTGATCCCATAACGTCAATGCATTTAAAACGTGGTAGTTACTACTATAAGCATGCTGGTTATAAGGTGGGTCAAGATAGGCTACATCTACTTCAAAACCGCTCATCTGATTTGCTAAATGCTGAGCATCTACACACCACATTTCAGCAGCAGGGCGTTTACGATCGCCAATCTCACAAAAACGGCTCGGTGTGAGCCACAGCAATGATTCAATTCGTTCTAAGGCCGTTTGTGTACGTCCGCCCCACCCTTGGTGGAAGCTTTTAAATACACCACTGGTATTACTCACAAAACTTGCCGAATAGAGTAATGGCGCAAGCAAGGCGCTCATTTCTACATCATTAATTGCGCCTTGTGCCTGCCATGTTGCAATCTGCTGGCGAATCGCATCAATGCGCATACCATTACGACGCTTAAAAAACAAACGGTCACGCGAAGGATCGTATACATCATCATTACGAGGGCAAAGGTTATGCGTTACCCAACCTTTAACCTCAGGTAAACGGTTTAAATAATCAATCGCTTTCTGGTAGCCACCAAGCTCTTTAAACGCGGGTGCATCGACACAAGCTAAAATCGCATGATTTAAAGCATGGCTATAAGGTTCCCAGTCATTTGCAATGACTCGGTAACCGTTTTGACGTGCCAAGCGAGACACCACACCACTACCTGCGAAGAAGTCGGCAAAAATCGGAGGATTCTTTTTCTTGCTGTTCAGCGTCCCTGTAATTTCCAGAGCTTCTAAAATCAAGTGGAGCAATCGGCGCTTGTTACCCAAGTATGGTACAATCTGATGAAAAAGATATTCGTCTGTCGTGCGGGCTGCATGACGACGTTTGTGGTAAACCGAAGGCTCTGAATTCATACTTTCTCTTGCGTAGGGATTAACCTTAAGCGTATATCTTGATCAAGTTGTATTACATCAAGAAGTTTAAAACGAAGTTGCTGTGCCATATATTCAAAATCTGCGTTGAACATGGCTCTTGCACTTTGCCCCAATAAAGTCGGGGCAACATAACTGATCATTTCATCCACCAAACCTTCTTGCAAAAAGGCGGTAGACAATGTTGCGCCAGCTTCAACCAGCACATCATAAATTTGGTATTGCTTAGATAAGGCCTGTAATAGTGTTTTTAAAGGCTGAATTTCTAATTGTATCACGCCTAAGTCAGCAAGTTCCTGACGATATGGTCCCATCACCATGACAGTTTCAGGATTTTCTAAAATTTTAGCAGTGAGCGGTAAACGCCCTCTTCGATCTAGAATTACCCGTTTTGGCTGCGCAACCGTTTCGATATCAAGATTATGGAATGACCGTACATTAAGCTGACAGTCATCAGCAATCACAGTATCAATACCTGTAATCACGGCACCTGAAATCGCACGCCAATGTTGGACATCTTCACGAGCAGCAGAACCAGTAATCCACTTCGACTCACCCGATGCCATTGCAGTACGCCCATCTAAACTAGAAGCAACTTTTAAACGCACATATGGCATGCCCGTAGACATCGCTTTTAAAAAGCCTTGATTAAGTTTGGCTGCTAAATCTTCACAAATCCCGATTTCTACTTCAATACCGGCATTTTTTAAGATCTGAACACCTTTACCTGCAACAAGCGGATTGGGATCGGGACACGCCACCACCACTTTTTTAACCTGCGCCTTAACCAACGCCTCAGCACACGGTGGGGTTCGTCCATAATGAGCACAAGGCTCAAGCGTCACATAAGCAGTTGCACCTTGTGCTTGTTCACCCGCCTGACGCAGCGCAAAAACTTCAGCATGAGGTTGACCAGCTTTCGGATGAAAACCTTCACCAATCACTTGATTGTCTTTGACAATAACACAACCGACATTTGGATTTGGTTTTGTCGAATAGAGTCCTCGTTTGGCAAGTTCAATGGCTTGCTGCATCCAGTACTGATCTTGTTTCAACTCAGACATATAAATCTCAAATGATTAATGTTCACGTTGTTGCATTTGCTCAATTTGACGGCGAAACGCTTCAACATCCTGAAAGTCTTGATAAACCGAAGCAAAACGAACATAGGCAACATGATCAAGTGCAAATAAAGATTGCATGACAATTTCACCAATAGTTCTAGACTTAACATCACGTTCACCTAAACGGCGAATCTGCAATTGAATATCACTCAGAACCGTTTCGATCTGCTCTTGTGTCACTGGACGCTTTTGTAAAGCATGCATAAGTGAACGACGTAGCTTGGCTTCATCGAACGGTTCATTCTTTCCATTCGATTTGATCACACGGGGCATCACCACTTCATAGCTTTCAAAAGTGGTAAAACGTTCACCGCAAACTACACACTCACGACGTCGACGAATCTGACAGCCTTCTGCGGCCAGCCGAGAATCGATGACTTTACTATCTGCGGCGTTGCAAAATGGACAATGCATAGCGGACTTAATAGGGTCAATTACTTTGACCTAGTGTAGCAAAATTTCTACGCTTACTGAACCAGCATTCTATGAGACAAAAAAACAGCCCTGAGCCAGATCAAAGCATCGCTTTGATCACAGCCCAAGACTGTTTTTAGTACAGCAAATATATTATGAATTATTCAATACGTTCGCCATGTTGGCTTAAATCCAGACCCATACGTTCATCATCGGCATTAACACGCAGACCAATCACCACATCAATTACTTTAAGAATAATGAAGGTTGCAATACCGCTGTAAACCATAGTTGCAAGTACACCTTCAACTTGTACCCACAATTGGCCTGCAAATGTTGGTGCTAAAGTCACACTAGCTGCTTTAATGATTTCATCACTATAGAACACGCCAGTTAAAATCGCGCCGACAATACCACCTACTGCATGTAAACCAAAGGCATCCAATGCATCATCCGCTTTGAGTAAACGTTTAAGTGCTGTAATACCCCAGAAGCAGACTACACCACCGATTAAGCCCATCACTAGAGCTCCGCCTACGCCGACGAAACCTGCTGCTGGTGTAATCACAACCAAACCAGCCACAGCACCAGATGCACCACCTAATACAGAAGCTTTACCACGAATCATACGTTCTACAACTAACCAAGAGAAGGCAGCAGCAGCGGCAGCAACTTGAGTCACTAAAATTGCCATACTTGCACGAGCACCAGCGCCTAACGCACTACCACCATTAAAGCCGAACCAACCTACCCAAAGTAAGCTTGCACCGATTACAGTTAAAGTTAAGTTATGCGGTGCCATAGATTCACGGCCAAGGCCAATACGTTTACCAAGCATGTAAGCTGCGACTAAACCAGCAACACCAGAGTTGATATGTACAACTGTACCACCAGCAAAATCTAATGCGCCTGCTTTAAATAACCAACCATCTGTTGCCCACACCCAGTGAGTAATTGGCGCATAAACCACAAGTACCCAAATTGTAATAAAGGCCATGAAAGCTGAATATTTCATACGGTCAGCAATCGAACCACTCAAAATTGCGACAGTAATGATGGCAAAAGTCATTTGGAAAATAACAAATAAGCTTTCAGGAATTGTTCCACTTAGTGCGTTAAAACCTACGCCATTGAGCATAGCTTTAGACAAGTCACCAAAGTATGCACCTGTGCCAGAGAACGCGAGTGAATAACCAGCAATCACCCAAAGCAAACTTACCAAAATTGCAGCAGAAAGGCTGAACATCATGGTACTTAATACGTTTTTCTTACGGACCATACCGCCGTAGAACAATGCCAAACCAGGAATCGTCATCAACAGTACTAAAGCTGTTGAAACTAAAATCCAAGATGTATCGCCTGTATCGAGTTTTGGTGTCGGTGCTGGAGCTGCCGGAGTTGCGGCTGCTGGTGCTGCTGCAGTTGTTGCAGGTGCTGCAGACGTTGATGTTGCTGTAACCTCAGATGTCGGTGTTGTTACAGTCTCTTCTGCCCAAGCGGCAGTACCACCCAAAAGTGCGCCTGTTAGACTCAGCGCCATAAGCATTTTTTTCATTCGTGTCCCCCAACCTCATTTGCGAGCTATTTATTGCTCAGCAAGCTTTGTGCCAATTTAGACAGCATCTGGTCCTGTTTCACCCGTACGGATACGGATGACTTGTTCCAGGTTAGTCACAAAAATCTTACCGTCGCCGATTTTCCCAGTGCTTGCCACACGAGTAATTGACTCAATTACTGCGTCGACCATTTCATCGCTAATCGCAATTTCGATTTTTACTTTAGGTAAGAAATCAACCACATACTCCGCGCCGCGGTAAAGTTCTGTATGCCCTTTTTGACGACCAAAACCTTTAACTTCAGTTACGGTAATCCCTTGTACACCAATGTCAGAGAGTGCTTCACGCACATCATCCAATTTAAACGGTTTTACAATTGCAGTTACAAGCTTCATGTTTGTTTCCTTCGGCTTCTTTTCACCAGTAAGGTTTTATGTTCAATTTTCATGCCAATATTTCAAAGGTTGGAGGAGATGAATCTTTTGCATGAGCTTTCTTTATAACCTATTTAGTTATCAAGATGTAGATGAGCTACTAAAAATAAAATGAATTTGCAGTCCTGTTTTTATTTCATTTTATCGTTATCCAATATGGAAAAGCCAAGAAGCCTATATACGAGGTTCAAGCAGTGTTAAACTGGCAAGCATAAGGTAATACAACAGTTTGGATATCTCATGCTAGAAACTCTATTACAGGCTATTTTGGAACAAATTGACGAGCCTAAAAAAGATTTAGAAAAAAACTTACGTGCATTATTAAATGAAACTGTCGAGAAATTAGACCTCGTGTCTAAACAAGAAATCGAAAGACAAAAAACTGCACTTCATTTAGCCAACCAACGTTTAGAAGAGCTACAAAAACAAGTAAGTCTATTAGAAGAAACTTTAAAGAATAAAAAATAAGCACCAATGTAGCGCACTTATACTTTACAACGATTAAAAATTAAGCACCACAATGGAACAAGAAGATGTCTTTTTCTAAAATTTATACTCGGGGACTTTTAGGCTTACATGCGCCTCTCATTGAAGTAGAGGTACATGTGAGTCAAGGCTTACCTTCTCTAACGATCGTAGGGCTTGCTGAAGCAGCAGTCAGGGAGAGTAAGGACAGGGTTCGCTCAGCCATTATTAATAGTGGATTTCAGTTTCCGACTAAACGGCTGACTATTAATCTTGCTCCCGCAGATTTGCCCAAAGATGGTTCACGTTTAGATTTACCGATTGCATTAGGGATATTAATTGCCTCAGGTCAGCTTCCAGAGAACTGCACTGAAGACTTTGAATTTATTGGAGAGTTAGCACTAGATGGTCATGTAAGACCTATTTCAGGTGCTTTAACTTTGGCAATGGCCTGCCAACAAGCCCAGCATAAAATTGTTTTACCCCAAGATAATAGTCAGGATATTAGTCATTTACCAAATCTTGAGTGTTATCCGGTTAGTCATTTAAAAGAAGTTTGTGAACACTTTTTAGGAAATACCAAGCTATCTCAGGTGCAATCATCTTCCCGCTCAAATGACATGCCGTATAAATTTGACCTTGCTGATGTAAAAGGTCAGCTACGTCCACGTCGTGCACTGGAAATTGCAGCTGCTGGAGGGCACTCCCTGCTCTTTAAAGGACCACCGGGTACAGGTAAGACTTTACTCGCCTCACGTCTTCCTTCAATTTTACCACCACTTTCTACTCAAGAAACGCTTGAAGTTGCGAGTATTTATTCGATTTCAAATACACCGCATATTTTTGGACAGCGCCCTTTTCGTGCACCCCACCATACAGCCTCAGCAATTGCACTAGTTGGGGGCGGTTCTCATCCTAAACCGGGTGAAATTACCTTATCTCACTTAGGGGTTCTCTTTTTAGATGAATTACCCGAGTTTGATCGCAAAGTATTAGAAGTCTTACGCCAGCCGCTTGAGTCAAAAGAAATTATCATTTCACGGGCAGCCCGGCAAATTACCTATCCTGCCAACTTTCAGCTTATAGCAGCAATGAACCCCTGCCCATGTGGTTACGCATTTAATCAAGACAGTCGTTGTCAGTGTTCACGCGAAAGTATTAAGCGCTATCAAAATCGTATATCGGGGCCATTACTTGACCGCATCGATTTACATATCGATGTACCGCCATTAAAAGCTCAGGAACTACAAGATCCAACACCCGCCGAAGATTCAACAACTGTGCGACAACGTGTGATTTATGCTTATGAACAACAAATAAAAAGGCAGGATTGTTTGAATCAGGCACTTTCACCGAAACAATTAGAACAATTCGCTGTCCTAGATGACGCGTCACAGCGAATGATTGAAATGGCTCAGCAACGTTTAAATTTATCTGCACGTGCTTATCATCGTGTTTTACGGGTTGCTCGCACCATTGCCGATTTGTCTCAAAGTGAGATGATTCAAAGTGCTCACCTTACAGAAGCACTCTCTTATCGAGGCAATCATTCTTAAAATAAAACAGCGGATTATGTGTCCGCTGTTCATTTATTTTTATTAAAAATATTGTTTAAGTTTTCAATTAAAGCCGTAATTTCTTTCTCTGATAAAGCTGCAAAACCGAAGCGGATACTACGATTAGGGTGTTCTCCCTGTTTAAACTTATGCTCTGTATCAATATTGAATTCTTTTAAGTTTATAAGCTGATCTTGGGTAAATGTTTTCTGAAATTTCACCCACAAAGCCATTCCACCCGCGGGAGGTTGTATATGAACAGTCTCAGCAAAAACTCGTTGAAACTCAGCTAAGGCATGATCGCGACGTAACTGATAAATCTTTTTCATTTTACGTATGTGTCGTTTGATCTCTCCTCTCTGCATTAAATCCGCTAAAGCGAGTTCCGTAATATTATTGCCCTGCCGGTCAATCAATAAAACATCTTCAGTAATGGAGTGAATGATGGGGGGAGCTGCCACGATGTAGCCTAACCGAATACCAGGTGCAAAAACTTTAGACAATGAGCCCACATGAATGACTAACTCAGAGTGAGGTAAGCTCGCTAAGGGTGGCATAGGCCGACTGTCATAGTGAAATTCATGGTCATAGTCATCTTCAATAATGTAAAACCCCCATTTTTTTGAAAGCTCTAAGAGTTGAAGACGACGAATCATTGGCATGGTAACGGTTGTAGGGTACTGATGATGTGGCGTTGTATAGATGGCAGCGACAGAATATTCTTGTAAAATCCGTCCCAAATCTTCAATGACAATACCTTGCCCATCTAATTTGACAGTAACAACCTGAAAACCATTTGACTGAAATGCCTTAAAAGCAGATGGGTAATACAGCTCTTCAACGACAATGACGCCTTGGCGGTTTGGTAACGCGCGCGATGCAAGAAAAATTCCCATCTGGCTTCCACGTACAACACAAATCTCATCTTCGGCAACATTCATAAAACGTTCCATCGATAGCATTTGTTGCAAGGCTTGTCTTAACTCAATCATTCCTCTTGGATCACCATATCCCATGTACTGATTTTGCGTAATTTTAATGAGTGCATGCCGATAGGCCCTCGAAAATAATTCGTATGGAATAAGCCTCGGATCTGGCACACCATCGTTATGTGGACGTTGAATCACTTCTTGAATAATTGGCTTATCATTAACTTTTAGCTCAGATACTGACTCTATTTGAAGCTTTTTTTCCGGCAAAACATCTGCCACAAATGTGCCTTTTCGGGGGCGAGTCACTAGCCATCCTTGTGCCTCTAATTCCTCATATGCCGCTTGTACCGTTTTCCGATTAATTCCTAGTTCTTTTGACAAGCTACGAGACCCCGGTAGCATAGTTCCCTGTACTAAACGCCCATTTAAAATTTCTTGGCTAATCAAGTTAGTAAGCTTTAAAAAAACTGTTTTTTCTTCTCTTTCATCGATACGAAAATGTACTTGCCAAGGTCTTAGCATATTCGCCCCATCTGGACCATATAACTTATAAAAACTGGATGTATTGATTCATCCAGTTTTTTTCTATTCTGCCTTCACCTACTTAATTTGGTCAACTGGACTGGAGAAGAGATGAAGACTGCTTCTGTAAACAAACAAGAGCTGATGCAACATGCACAGCAAGACATGCAAAAGTGGATTAGCGACTCAGATTTAACTGATCGTCAAAAGCTTGCACTTACTTGTCGTATTTTATTTGATCATGGTCATGATGCTGGTTTAGCGGGACAAATTACTTGCCGTAGTGAAAATAAAGAAACTTTTATTACTCAGCGTTTCGGATTAGGTTTTGATGAAATTACTGCTTCAAACTTACTTGAAGTAAATCAAGATCTAGAACCCATCAATCAAGAAGGAATGGCAAACCCAGCCAACCGTTTTCACACTTGGATTTATAAAGAACATCCAGAGGTGAATTGCATTATTCACACACATCCCACCCATGTAGCTGCTTTATCTATGCTACAGATTCCACTCATGATTTCTCAAATGGACGTCTGCGCACTTTATGAGGACTGCTCATTTGTAGGTCATTGGCCAGGTGTTCCTGTGGGTAATGAAGAAGGTATTTTAATTTCCTCTGCTCTGGGTAAAAACCGCGCTGTTTTGTTGTCTCACCACGGCCAACTGGTCACAGGAAAAACCATTGAAGAAGCATGTAACTTGGCTCTTTTAATTGAACGCGCAGCCCAACTGCAACTACTGGCAATGTCTGCCGGACAAATTCAGCCTATCCCCCACAGTCTAGCAACAGAAGCACATGACTGGGTATCTACCGATAAACGCAACAAAGTGAACTTTGCTTACTACGCACGTAAAGCTTTGAAAAACCATTCTGACTGTATTTAAAAAGAGACTTCGACCATGAAACTAAAAGGCATTATTGGCTCCCCTGTTACTCCATTTTCTGATGACAACACCATTAATTTTCCTGTTCTAAAACAAATGCTGAATTTGCTTATTGAAAATGGTTGCGATGCAATTGCACCTTTAGGCAGTACAGGCGAAAGCGCTTATCTTGAATGGGATGAATGGTGCTTAGTCGCAAAAACCTCAATTGAAAGCATTAATAAGCGCGTGCCTGTCATTATTGGAATTTCAGAACTCACCACTGATCAAGCCATCAAAAAAGCCCAGATCGCGCAAAGCTATGGTGCAGATGCACTTATGGTGATTCCTGTATCTTATTGGAAACTAACTGATCAAGAGATTTTTGAATATTATCAAGCGATTGCTCAGGCCACGAGTTTACCGATTATGGTGTATAACAACCCTGCAACCAGTGGCGTTGATATGTCTCCAGAGTTAATTGTGCGTATGTTTAACAACATCGCAAATATCACGATGGTAAAAGAAAGCAGCGGCGATATTCAGCGCATGCATAAAATTTATGAACTATCAAAAGGTGAACTTCCGTTTTATAACGGTTGTAATCCTCTAGCTTTAGAGGCCTTATGTGCGGGAGCAAGCGGTTGGTGTACAGCAGCACCAAACTTGCTAGGTCAACAACCTCAACAGCTTATTCAACACATCAAAAATGGTGAATTAGAGCAAGCTCAGAAGTCATTTTACCAACAACTTCCTGTCCTACGTTTTATCGTAACTGGTGGTTTGCCTAAAACAATTAAAGCAGGTTTACAGTTAAAAGGTATTTCTGCGGGGTCACCACGTAAGCCTTTGTTTAAAGCCACGAATATTGAGCTTAATCAGTTAAAACAACTACTTTCTGAAATAGAAAACTAATAAAAAAGCGGGTTGATTTACCCGCTTTTTTACAACATAAACTTAGAAAGTTTTAGTTAAACTAAATACTAGGCCAGCGTCATAAGGCTTTTTCTGAGCATCAGTCATACCAGAAGTACTCACATCGGTACCCACTACGTCTAATTCAGCCAAAATACCTAAAATGTTACGATTTACACCAACTTTATAATCGATATAGCTGTCGTCTGTACCAGGACCGCCCGCAACTACGGCTAAAGCCTCTTTATTTTTGAATTTGTTATAACCAACTGATGCAAGTCCAGTAAATCCAGTGTTTGCAATTGGTGCCGAATAACCTACGTTAAAATACCAGAACTGTTTAGAGTTCGCCCAGTAGTCATTTGAATAGTTAACGCCCACACTGAGTGCATCGCCTTTAAATAAAGAATCGGCAAACGTTAACTTACCGTAAACTTCATTAAAATCTAATCCATTTTTGCCATCGTAACCAATACCGTTACGGTCAAAACTATGGCCCGAACCAATGTAACCATAATGAATCACACCTACATCATAAGTTGGCGCAAGCTTATCGGATAACTTTAACGTATTGGTATAACCCAAAGCGACATCAGTTTCAGTTGAGTTACCTGTTACACCAAAATCAACACTTGAACCCCAAAGCGATAAATAAGCACCTGATTTATGAGAAAAAGTAAAACCACCTTGAATGGCAGGGTTATTTGAAGATTGTGTAACACCACGGAAACGATAATCTGTGGTTGCTGCTACGCTACCTGTTGTCGTGATTCCATAGAAAGATGGAGCACTTTCAGCCATAACCATGGTTGAACCTGCTGTGAGTACGCCGACTGCTACTGCTTTAAGTGCAAATTTCATCATTTTGATCTCCCCCACAATGAACGCACGATTTAATTGAATTAAACAAATTTTGTTACTTAAGCTTTAGCAATTGCTGTGCCAAGTCCATATTTCGTATCGCTGGGCTGCATAAGTTTTGAAATCAAATTCTTTTTAAAATGAAAATATCGCCTAACACTCATAGAAATATATTTATAAAAAACAAATATATAGAATAGATTTATTACAAATCTAAAAATACTCAACATAGAAAAACCCCTTATCGGAAATTAGTAACCGAGGTAAGAAGTATTCCTTTGATACGCGTAAATTTTCTATTTAGATCTAAAGCTGAGATATAAAAAGTATGTAAATTATTGAAGGCGGTAGATGAAATGATCTGTGATTGAGCATTTTTGCTTACTTCATTTCTGTATTTATTTCTGAGTTAAAGTCGATGAACTATTTTGGGTCTTTTTTAGGCACCCATATAAATAAAAAAAGTACTGCACAGAATTTATGCAAAATATCGCACTAGATTTGATCAGTTCAATTAAATTCTATTGGCTTATTATAACAATCGGTTCATATATACAGTACTTCTAAAAATAATGTTATACAGTAACAATTTATAAGTAGGCTTAAAATAAATCGTTGAAAAAATCAACTCAAAGCAAGGTTAAAAAGTAAACATATCCAGCAAAAAAGGATAAAAAATGAACACAAGAATCACGTATTTTTTGAAGTTTGACTATAAAATAAATGGTAAAAATCAACTAAAAAATAAATTACTTTTTTTATTTTAAACAATACATTAAGTATAAAAGGCTATGAGTAAATTTACTAAATAACCGGTAGCACATTAATCAATTTCTGCATAGCATATATAAAATAAAATCAACAAAAATATATCTTTTTTATAGATTACTTATACAATTGATGGAAATCCTAGGCCCTGAACTATAACAAGGCACAGGATTTATCGTTTTTATGAGGTTCTTTAAATATGCTAAATGCACAAAAACTTACATTAGCAGTTCTCATTTCTGCGGCAATAATTTCCTCAGCTCAGGCAAGCGAGCAAAGTGAGGCAAAAGGATTTGTTGAAGATGCGAACGGTTCTATTCTCTTCCGTACAGGTTATCTAACTCGCGACAAAAAACAAGGCGCGAAAGATACTAGTTCATTTGCTCAATCGGCAATTGTAAATCTTGAATCTGGCTTTACCCCTGGTATTGTTGGTTTCGGTGTAGGCGTTGTTGGTGACGGCTCATTTAAAATCGGTGAAAATAATAATGCCGGTAACCAAATGATTCCTAAGCACAATGATGGTTCAGCTTACGATCATTGGGGCCGTGGTGGCGGTAGCGTTAAAGCTCGTTTCTCAAATACGACTGTACGTTATGGTACTCAAGTACTCGATTTACCAGTTTTAGCAAGTAACACTGGCCGTATGGTTCCTGAATACTTTACAGGTACTTTATTAACAAGCCATGAAATCAAGAACCTTGAATTAGTAGCTGGTAAATTCACTAAAGACCAAATGTCTGATCAAATTAATACCGATGCTGATGTATTTGGTAAAGGTCTTGATCGTGCAATCGTTTGGGGCGGTAAATACAAGTTTGATGATAACTTAAATGCCTCTTACTATGGTTTAGATAGCAAAAATAAACTTGAACGTCATTATGCTAATGTGAACTATAAACAGCCTTTGGCTAATGACAGTTCATTAACTTATGATTTCAGTGGATACCATACTAAGTTTGATGCAAATGCACGCACTTATTCAGCAACTGGCTTTGTAGCACCAGATTATGCTGATAATGGTAAAGCAGGCGAAGAAAAGACCAACAATATTTGGGCAATTTCAGGAACTTATGCTACTGGTCCACACAGTGTGATGCTTGCTTACCAACAAAACACTGGGAATGTTGGTTATGACTATGGTCAAAACGCTGACGGTTTCCAAAGTATTTATTTACCAAACTCTTATATGTCTGATTTCATTGGTAACCACGAGAAATCTGCACAAATTCAATACAACGTTGATTTCGGTAAATTAGGCGTATTACCTGGTTTGAACTGGACAACTGCATTTGTATACGGTTGGGACATCAAAGTTCGTGATGTAACTGACAATGCTCAAGAGCGCGAATTCTTCAACCAAGTAAAATACACAGTTCAAAGTGGTTTTGCTAAAGATGCAAGTCTTCGTGTCCGTAACTCTTATTACCGTGCAAGTGATGCTTACCAAGGTGCGTACATCGGTGATACAAACGAATGGCGTATCTTCCTTGATATCCCTGTGAAATTATTCTAATTCATAGATCTATCAAGCATAAAAAAACCTACCTCTGTTAACACAGGTAGGTTTTTTATTGAGCCTAGAATATCAATTGAGACACACTAAACTCATAAAATCAGAACTTATTTTTTAGCAGCTTCGATTGCTTTCAATACTTCAGCTTTAGCAACGTCCGCACCTTCCCAACCGCTGATTTTTACCCATTTGCCTGGTTCTAAATCTTTATAGTGGCTGAAGAAATGCTCAACTTGGCTAATCAACAATGGAGGAAGATCTGTATATTCCTTCACGTCTTTGTAAAGTGGAGATAATTTCTCATGTGGAACCGCGATTAATTTCGCGTCGATACCACCGTCATCTTCCATGTTTAATTTACCCACTGGACGGCAACGAATTACAGAGCCAGCAGCAACAGGATGCGGAGTTACAACAAGTACGTCTAATGGGTCGCCATCTTCAGACAAAGTATTTGGTACATAACCATAGTTTGCTGGATAGAACATTGCTGTGCCCATGAAACGGTCTACAAACAATGCATCAGAATCTTTGTCAATTTCATATTTAATTGGCGCTGCATTTGCAGGAATTTCAATGATGACATAGATGTCATTTGGTGCATCTTTACCTGCTGGGATATTGCTGTAACTCATATCAATACTCTTTCGTTATGAAGTCAGATGTAAAATCCACTCGATTATAACGTGGATATCATCAAAATGATGCCGATTATACAATGCGCACACGCGAAAGTTGATATGAATGGTGACAGAATGACACTCAAGTCAACTTAATTATCACGATCAACAAGAATATTGGGCATAACAATGATAAAAACCAGACAATCGAGCGTAAAGTTGCCCAATTACTCAAGTAACAAATGCCATAAATCACGCGCAAAATAATATATGCCCAGCCCAGTCTCAAAATAAAGTACTCAGGCACCACCATATATTCAGCCATCAGAATAGCTGTTAAAAATAAAGGTAAACTTTCAAAACTGTTTTGTTGTACTGCATTTGCCCGAGCAGCGATCCCCTTTGTATTAGCAAGAAAATCTCTTGGGTTCTGATTATCAGAGGGCTGAAAACCACCCTTAAATTTTGCAATTACGGTAAATGCGTATGGCAGCAAACATGCCACTAAAATAATATAGATAATGCTGCTGATGCCGTGCATAGTGCCATCCATCACTGAAAATACTGTTGATCATGCTATCATAACTCATCGTTTTTACCTGAAATTTTATGCAATCGCATGTCATCACTGATTTATAGGGCTATGTATGCAACAACCTGATCAAAAAGAATTGCTCGAGGTCTTAGAAAAGCAAAAGAAGAACCAGCTTCAGGTAGATCTTATCTTCAAAATTGTATTACCAATTGTCGCTTTTTTACTGAGTGTGATTTGCGCGAATTTTAATTGGCAATCGACACTGGGTACCTTTGTCATTTTGACAATCACTTTTATTGCAGTAGGTGTCAAAAGACTTCCTTTATGGCATTGGCTGATTGTAATTACCGTGTATTGTCTGATAGATAATTACCTTAGTTATGGCCAACTTGACTTGTCTCACTTACGCCTACAACTCGGCACAATGATTATTTTTGTGGGTATGGTTGGAATCGGCCGTCCTTATGTAGACCGCTGGTTTATGAAAAGCCACTAAATAAAAAAGCGCCCTACGGCGCTTTTTTTAATCACTAACGATTAAGCAGGTTTACGTAGATCTTTACGTAAAATTTTACCTACATTTGATTTTGGTAATTCATCCATAAACTCAACATAACGAGGGCGTTTGTAGCCTGTTAAGTTTTCTTTAGCAAAGTTCAAAATTTCTTCTGTGGTCAAGCTTGGATCTTTTTTCACAATAAAGAGTTTTGGTACTTCACCTGATTTTTCATCTGGAACACCAATTGCAGCAACTTCCAACACTTTTGGATGTTTAGCAATAACTTCTTCAATTTCACTTGGATAAACGTTAAAGCCTGAAACCAAAATCATATCTTTTTTACGGTCTACAATTTTTGTATATCCACGGCTGTCCATTACACCAATGTCACCAGTACGGAAGAAGCCGTCAGGTGTCATCACTTTAGCGGTCTCATCTGGACGGTTCCAATAGCCTTTCATCACTTGAGGACCACGGATGGAGATTTCACCTTGTTCACCTAAAGGTAATTCTTTACCGTCATCATCTAAAATAGCAACTTCTGTTAAAGGTAATGGAATACCAATCGTGCCGCTAAATTCAGTAGAAGCTGGAGGGTTTGCAGTCGCTACCGGAGAAGTTTCTGATAAACCGTAACCTTCAATAATGGTAGTGCCAGTAATTTTCTTCCAAGCTTCTGCTGTAGAAGGTAAAACTGCCATACCACCGCCCATTGCCATTTTTAAATTGCTATGGTCAAGTTGTTTGAACTCTTCATTATTTACCAAGGCATTAAACAATGTATTTACTGCTGGGAAGAAAGAAGGTTGGTATTTACGTAATTCCTTAATCACGGCTGGTAAATCACGCGGGTTCGGAATCAGGATATTTGCCTGTCCTTTGTACATGCCGTACATCGCACAAACCATGAATGCAAAAATATGGTAAAGCGGTAATGCACAAACGATACGATCGCCTTTAGCACCATCATTTGCACCAAATTTACTTTGGAAAATACCGTCACACTGTAAAAGGTTAGCAACCAAATTACGATGCGTCAGCTCAGCACCTTTTGAAACGCCTGTTGTACCACCCGTATATTGAAGCACAGCAGTATCACTTAAAGTTAAAGTCGGGCGTTTATAATTGCTTGGGTTTTCTTTATTTAATGCGCTATTAAATTTAACATGGCCAGGAATATTCCAAGCTGGAATTTGTTTACGCACTTTACGTAAAACAAAGTTCACTAAAGTACCTTTTAGTGTACCCAACATGTCTCCAACAGAAGCAACTACAACATGCTTGACTGGAGTTTTACCTAAAATACTTTGATAAACACTCGCAAAGTTTTCAATAATGACGAGAACTTCAGCACCTGAGTCATTTAACTGATGTTCAAGCTCACGTGCTGTGTATAGCGGGTTAACATTCACTAAAATCAAGCCAGCACGGAAGACTGCCAATGCCACTACCGGGTACTGCAATACGTTTGGCATCATTACTGCAACACGCGTACCTTTTGCTAACCCCAAGTTTTGCAAATAGGTCGCGAACTTACGGCTTGCAAGTTCCAACTCGTTAAATGACATGGCTTTATCCATAAAGATAAAGGCATCACGAGAACCAAATTTTTGGAAATTACGCTCAAAAATATCAACAAGTGAGGTATTTTCTGCAGGCAATGCTACTGTTTCTGGAATCCCTGTCTTTTGGTATTCTGCAAACCAAATCTTTTCCATAATGCCATTATCTCCGATTCGTAATCCTTAGTAATAACTGTTATTCAATGCCCCAGCTATTCTTTAGCTTCTTGGTGCCAGAACATATTTAAAACTTATTGGCACATTCATGACACTTTCGAACAAGATTATGAGACAGAAGTTTTGACAATTTGACCCTGCCAAATTTTTTGCATGGAGTACAAATTATGTACTCCAAATTGCTGCCCTTTTAATCATTATTCCATACCAACAAGTTCAGTTCACTGCTTGAACTTGTTGCCATATATAGCGTATTTATGTTGCCAGACGCTAGCTTTATCTCTGAATCAACAGTTTATTTGCTTTTTGATATCCACGTGGTAAGAGCTGACCTTTCGAAGCACGTTTACCCATGTATTTTTGTAGATCATCACCTTTTAATTTGAGATGTTGTTGACCTGCAACCACCTGAATTATTTCATCTAAGTTCAGGGTTGTCATGGATAAAATTTGCTCTTTGGCTTCAAGTTGTATCAACTTATTACCTTTACCTTTATTTAAATTTGGTAGCTCGGCCAAATCTAAAATTAACAAACGCCCTGCTGAGCTCAGTACAGCCAAATGCGTCATATTTTGGGCAGAAATGAGTGGTAGAGCTTTTGACTTCTCTGGTACCGTTAGAAATGTCTTACCGGCTTTCGCAGTGGTATCTAATTGCTTAGTTTGAGTTTTAAAACCGTAACCTGCGGAACTTGCAGCAATCAATTCAGACTCATCATCATCTAAATAAACCTGAATAAACGATACACCACTTGCTGGAGAAAGCTTAGAACTTAATGGATCCCCCAAGCCTCTGGCTGAAGGCAAATTGCTAATCGGTAAGGCATAACTACGCCCTGTTTCATCAAGGAAATAAACTCGTTGATTGGTTTTACCGACAGCATGACTTAAATATTGGTCCCCTGCGCGATAGTTCAGATTTACAGCATCAACATCTGCACCTTTTGCCGCACGGACCCAGCCAGCTTCAGACAACACAACTGTTACCGTTTCGGCTGGCATTAAATCCTGTTCTTTAATTTGAACCGCTTCAGCACGTGCAACAATTGGAGAACGGCGCTCATCACCGAACTTTTTCGCATCTTCTTTTAGTTCACCAATAATCAGATTTTTTAGAGATTCAGGATTTTCGAGTTGTTCACGAATAATGGCAGCTTTCGCCGAAAGCTCATCTTGTTCATGACGGATTTCCATCTCTTCAAGTTTTGCCAAATGACGTAATTTAAGCTCTAAAATTGCTTCGGCCTGTATCTCATCAATATTGAAGTGTTCCATCAACACTGGTTTAGGCTGATCTTCTTCACGAATAATACGAATAACAGTATCAATATCGAGATAAGCAATTAAAAGACCTGCCAAAATATGCAGACGCTTTTCAATCCGGTTTAAATGATACTGCAAACGGCGAGTTACCGTTTTTTTACGGATCTCAATCCATTCCAGCAAAATACGACGAATCGATTTAACTTGAGGGCGGCCATCTTCACCAATCATGTTCAAGTTGACACGATAGCTTGATTCTAAATCGGTGGTCGCAAATAAGTGACTCATCACTGCTTCCGCATCAATACGGTTAGAACGCAGCACAATCACGAGTCTTGTTGGGTTTTCATGATCCGACTCATCACGCACATCAACGACCAATGGCAGCTTTTTAGCCTGCATCTGGTCAGCAATTTGAGTAATCACCTTAGAACCAGAGACTTGATATGGCAGCTCAGTAATCACAATTTCATGCTTTTCAACAGAATAAACCGCTCTCATGCGGTAGCTACCACGACCAGTGGTCTGGATTTTAAGTAACTCTTCTGGCGGAGTAATAATTTCAGCTTTGGTTGGTAAGTCTGGAGCCGGAATATATTCAGCTAATTTTTCGTCCGAGGTTTGCGGATTACGGATTAAGGCAATTGTTCCTTTTACCACTTCACGCAAATTATGCGGTGGAATATCGGTGGCCATACCTACAGCAATACCTGTCGTACCATTAAGAAGAATATTAGGTACACGTGCAGGTAAAGTGATCGGTTCTTTTAAAGAACCATCAAAGTTATCTTGCCATTCGCTGGTGCCTTGGCCTAATTCGCTCAGCAATAATTCACTATAAGCCGAGAGTTTGGCTTCTGTATAACGCATCGCAGCAAAAGACTTAGGGTCATCAGGTGAACCCCAGTTCCCCTGACCTTCAATTAAAGGATAGCGGTAACTAAATGGCTGAGCCATTAAGACCATGGCTTCATAACATGCCGAGTCACCATGTGGGTGGTATTTACCAAGTACATCACCCACTGTACGCGCTGATTTTTTTGGCTTGCCACTGCTTTTTAAGCCTAGCTCGCTCATAGCATAGACAATACGGCGCTGTACGGGCTTTAAGCCATCACTGATATGCGGCAATGCACGGTCCATAATGACGTACATGGCATAATTCAAGTAAGCCTGTTCAGTAAATTCGGCTACAGAGCGGTTTTCTGTCGCATGATGCGCAAGGCTGGTCATAGTCAGCTTATCTTCCAAATCAGTCGTTATTTTAAGTGTGTATTATGCTAAGTGGGCTATGTTACAGACACAAGGGGGACTCTGTCACCTGAGCGTCAAATTGTGTCTTATCTCTCTATATTTTTAGTTACTTGCTATAAAGTTAGGCAAAAACTATAGCCCGATCGACTCTAACCTTTTACCTTGAGTCTCTTCACCTAATACCAAAATAACTAAGGCCACAGCAAGTAAAACAATAGTAAACATCATAAAAACGTGATTAAACCCGTTTTTGGCGACCATCATATGTGTCACGACCATTGGCGCGACAATGCCACCAATACGCCCCATTGCCGATGCCCAACCCGAACCAAAGGCCCGAATGTTGGCTGGATATTGTTCTGGTGTGTAGGTATATAACACTCCCCATGCCCCCAAATTAAAGAATGACATGAGACAGCCCCAAAACATAATGCTATTTACACTGTCGGCTTGTCCAAAGAAATATGCCGACAAAGCACAAAAACCGATAAATGCAGCAAGTGTGATTTTTCGACCTAAACGTTCGACAAACCAAGCGGCTGCCAAGTAGCCTGGTAACTGCGCCAAAATCATAAGCAATACATATTCAAATGATTTGACAATGTCGTAACCTTGTTTCACCAATAAACTCGGTAACCACGTGAAGATACCGTAATAGGAATACACAATTCCAAACCAGATCAGCCAGAGCATTAGACTTCTGCGAGCAAATTGGCCACTCCAGAGCTGTTTAAATGAAACTTTTTGTCGCATCGCCACAGGCACGACTTCAATATGATGAACAATTTGCACACCTGCTTTAGCTTCTAGTTTTTGTACAAGTGCATGCGCTTCTTCAATACGACCACGGTTAATTAGATACGGTATCGACTCAGGGACTTTTTTCCAAATCACTAAAATATAAATAAGTGGAAGACCTCCCACAAGAAAGGCAATATGCCAGCCAAATTTAGGAATAATAAAATAAGAAATGAGCGCAGCAACCAGCCAGCCTAATCCCCAAAAGCTTTCAAGCAGAACAATAAACCGTCCACGAACATGAGCAGGAACATATTCACTGACCAATGTAACTGCTACAGGTAACTGTCCACCTAGCCCTAGTCCCACAATAAAACGAAAAATTAATAGCCACTTCAGATCTGGAGCAAAAGCACATAAGGCAGTCGCAATACTATAGATGGCCATAGTCATCGCAAATACAGTTTTTCGGCCAAAACGATCTGCCAAGGCACCAGAACAAACTGCTCCTATGGCCATTCCCACAAAGCCAATACTGACAATCCAGCCACTTTCAACTGGTGTTAATGACCAGTCTTTAACAAGGGTCGTCATAATAAAAGCGATAATACCGGTATCCATCGCATCAAACATCCAACCTAAACCCACTACCCATAAAAGCGTGTAGTGAAATTTGCCAATTGGAAGATTTTGTATACGTGAAACCAGATCCATAGGAACAACTCTACTGGAAAGAATAAGTGGACAAGACCATATATAGAATTGTTATATCATGCCCACATGAAGTTCTGCATGATTAATGTTCGTCGGTTGAAGAAGCCGACTCTGCATCATCATCTTTATAAATAAATTTAGGCATTTCCAAACCAAAATAAATGGCAATTAAACGAAGCGTAAAACCAAATACCAAAGTTGAAATAACAGTAAGTTCTAGACTTAAACCTAAATCTAGACAGACCCAATAGCAAATAACAGCAACAAAAGAAATACTTGCATACAGCTCACGGCGGAAAACAAACGGGACATCGTTACATAAGATGTCACGTAAAATACCCCCCGAAACTCCCGTTAAAACGCCTGCTACAGCCGACACGACAAAGCCATGTCCCATTTGTAAGGCAATCTGGCAACCAATAATGGTAAATCCAATCAAACCTAAAGCATCAAGTACCAAGAAAATGTTATGTAAATGGCGCATCCACTTGGCAATAATGATGGTAACAAAAGCAGCACAACACGTTAAAACTAAATATTCAGGATGCTTTACCCACGTTAAGGGATAGTGTCCAAGGAGTACATCACGTACAGAACCACCACCCAAGGCCGTCACACAGGCAATCAGTACAACACCGAACCAGTCCATACTCCGTCTCCCAGCAGACAATGCACCAGTCATGGCTTCGGCAGTAATCGCAATAATATAAATAACGGTGAGTAACATTGCCCTTTCCTTCAGGCCAAACGGTGGGCGTATTTTAAGATAAAGTTATAGGAATTGTGCACAGCATTGCTTAAATTTTTTTCCTGAACCACAGATACACGGTTGTTTCATGGTGACCTGCATATCGACCGTTGGATCAAGGAAAAACCATTGCTGCTGGTGATATACAAAATGTGAAACTTCATGATGGATTTGAGCACTTTTTCCATCGTGATAATGAGCCTTAAACTCGACCTGTGCATGAGTTTTGTCTAATTTTTCTTTGGCCTGTATGACTTCTAAACCGAGCCATTGATTTTGTTTACTCCATTCGGCAATCGCCTCTTTATCAAGAGCAGCTTGCTGATCTAAAGCCGTCGTTTGAACAATATAATCGATTTGCTGCAATGCAAAAGCGCTATAGCGTGAACGCATAAGCTGCTCTGCGGTAAGTGCTTTTGCTGTGCCTAAATGTAAAGGCTCACAACATTCTGCATAGCTACCTTTTCCACATGGACAAGATTGTTGGGTCATTCGATACTTCTCAAATAAAAAATAGCTCAAAGTTGAGCTATTTTATGATGTTTCTAAATTTGAAACGCAATTTAATCTTTCGTTTCATCTTGTTCGATAGAAACAATATGAACTTTCTCGATCTTGTGGCCTTCCATGGTGACAACTTCAAAGCGATAACCATCCGCTTCAACAGTTTCACCATTTTCAGGTAAGCGACCTAAATGGAATAACAAATAACCCGATAAAGTAGAATACTGTTCACTTTCATCTACCAAATCACGACCGAGTAAAAGCGATACATGGCGAATATCGGTTGAACCTTCAAGTATTAACGAACCATCTTCTAAACTTTCAGCTGCTGCATCTAGTTCATCTTCATCAGGGAACTCACCCGCAATTGCTTCTAAAATATCAATTGGTGTCGCAATACCTTCAATTGAACCATATTCATTTAGAACAATCGCCATTTGCAAAGGAGCCTGACGCAATTGTTCCATCACCATAAGCACTTGAGCATTTTCATGCACAATGACTGGCTCACGTAAGTACTTTTGAAAATCAACAACGCCTGTTTCAATGAAGCCATTTAGAACTTTATGCGTAAGCGCGATACCTTCAATATTATCAAGTTCACCACGAGCAACAATTAAACGTGAATGTGTCATCGACATTAAACGTTCTTTCAAAACTTCTGGTTCATCATCTAAGTCAATCCATTCAAGCTCAGGTCGTGGAGTCATCACCGACTTTACTGGGCGTTCAGATAACCCAAGTACGCCTTGTACAAGCACACTATGGTAAGCACCATTTTCTTCATCAAAGACTTCATCGGCAAAAGCTTGAGTAGCCAATACATCTTCTTTATCAGCCGTTTGGGCATCTGAAGTAGAACCGCTATTTTTACTGCCTAACATACGTAAAACCGCAGAAGCTGTGCGATAACGTAAATCTGTAGTCGTCACTAGCTTTTCTTGATTGCGACGCATGGTTTGGTTGATCATTTCAACTAAAATCGAGAAACCAATCGCAGCATATAAGTAACCCTTCGGAATATGGAAACCAAAACCTTCCACCACCAACGAGAAACCAATCATCATTAAGAAGCCAAGACACAGAATAACGACTGTTGGGTGCTTATTTACAAAGTCCATGAGTGGTCTTGAAGCCCACAGCATAATACCCACAGCAATCACAACAGCAACCATCATGATTGAAAGCTCTTTGACCATACCTACAGCAGTAATTACGCTGTCTAGTGAGAATACGGCATCAAGCACTACAATCTGGACAATCACCATCCAGAACGCAGCATGAACTGGATTATCTTCTTTATGAAGCTGTTTACCTTCCATGCGCTCATGCAATTCCATGGTGCCTTTAAATAACAAGAACACACCACCGAATAACAAGATCAAATCACGGCCAGAGAATGGATGGTCAAAAATATGGAAAAGTGGTTGGGTGAGTGTCACAACCCAAGCAATTGAAGCTAACAGAATAAGACGCATTCCCAAAGCGAGTATTAAACCCACTATACGTGCCTTAGTACGTTGTTCTGGCGGTAACTTTTCAGCCAAAATAGCAATAAAGACGAGGTTATCGATCCCTAGTACGATTTCAAGAACAATTAATGTAGCTAAGCCTACCCAAGCAGACGGATCAGACATCCATTCAAAGATCATTGATCCTGCTCCTGTGCTGGGTGGATTTTATCTTTATTGGGCAACACAACAGGCGTGCCTAGACAAAGGGGGAATAATGTTTTTTTAGGACAAGAAATTAAAACGGAGCGACTACAACCACTACCCATATTTGTTCATATGTTGTTAAACGAATTTTCAGTATAGGCAAGATTTAACATAAATTCATCATTTTTATTTGATCATTATATGTATTCACCAAACCCATACAAAACATGAATCTTTCCTATAAAACTGCTTATAAAGTTGTCATATTTTTTGCTTAGTGTAGACAAGAAATATGAACGTGATAAGGTGAAAATAAAGCAATGAATAGCGTATTAACAATGGCAGTAAATGATTCACCAATAACATCTGTAAAAACAACACAACCTCTTATTGCATTATATTGTGGCTCACGAGCAGGAAATAACCCGATTTATCGCGAAAAGGCAATTGAATTAGCCAGCGGAATTGCTGAACAAGGTTTTGGTTTGGTCTACGGCGGTGCCAGCATTGGTCTAATGGGACAAGTTGCAGAAAGCGTACTTGCCCATGGTGGAGAAGCTGTAGGTGTCATTCCTGAATTTATGCTTGATTATGAAGTGGCTCATGCAGGATTGACCGAACTGCATGTGGTCGAAACCATGCATGAACGTAAAGCCATGATGGCAGAGCGTGCGAGTGCTTTTATCGCACTACCTGGTGGTTTGGGAACATTCGAAGAAATTTTGGAAATTGCGACGTGGGGTCAACTCAATCAGCATCAAAAACCTATGATTTTATATAACGTAAATGGTTTTTATAATGCATTAATTGCTCAATTAGACCATGCAGTCCAAGAAGGCTTCCTCCCTCTCCAGCATCGAGCTAAATTAATTGTATGTGAAGAAATCGATCAAATTTATAACGTCATTAAAAATTTAAAAATGCCAAAAAGATTTGTTGTGTAAACTCTCCTATCTCAATAAAAAAGCGGTTCTTCCGCTTTTTTTGTTTTAACTATTTTCACAGTTGTCTTCAAAAGCAATTAGATTTAGTAAAGGGGTACTCAACATTGCCTTACTCTTTTTACTTTCAATTTGTTTTACACTAAGCGAAAACGTTAATTTTCAAATGTTATGAATGCCACGCCGACTCATCAAGCTTTGCAACCTGAATATCGCCTATTGGTTCTTTTGGTTTCCATTGGCTTTTTTATGCAGGCATTAGATACAACAATTGTAAATACAGCTATTCCTGCAATGGCACATCATTTAAATGAAGATCCATTACGTATGCATAGCGTGGTGGTAGCTTATGTTTTATCTGTGGCGGCCTGTATTCCTTTAAGTGGATGGTTGGCCGACCGCTTTGGTGTTAGAAATACGTTTTTATCAGCAATTGTTATTTTTACGCTTGCATCTTTAGGTTGTGGTCTTTCTCAAAGCCTTAATGAACTTTTATTTTTCCGTGTTATTCAGGGCGTTGGGGGGGCATTATTACTCCCCGTTGGTCGTTTATCACTTTTAAAAATTATTCCCCGAACTCAGTTTTTAGCTGCCATGAGTCTTATGAGTCTGGCAGGTTTACTTGGTCCTTTGGCAGGTCCCACACTCGGAGGCTGGCTCGTTGAAGTTGCAACATGGCACTGGATTTTTCTTATTAATATTCCAATGGGTATACTCGGTATATTAATGACATTAAAAGTCATGCCAAATGTAAAAGAACCTACAGTAAAATCCTTTGATCTTATTGGTTTTGTGCTCTTAGTCGTTGCAATGATTGGCTGGTCTTTAGGTATTGAACATATTGCCTCGCCTGAATACTCCAAATGGTTCAGTATTTCACTGTTAGTGGTGGGAGTAATCGCAACGCTTTGGTATGCCTATCATTCACATACACATCAAAATGCATTATTCCGTAGCCGTCTCTTTAGAAATAAAATTTATGCGATTGGTATTTTAGGTAATTTCTTCGCCCGCTTTGGTGGTAATGCCCTACCTTTTGTTTTACCACTCATGCTACAGGTCGCTTTTGGTTTTGAGCCATTCATTGCGGGATTAATGATGATTCCGCTAGTGTTAGGCTCGCTTTTCTCCAAGCCGATTGTTAGACCGATCATTCAGAAACTGGGTTATCGTCGTTTTCTGTTAATTAACACAACTTTAGTGGGACTATGTATTGCGTCTTTTGCAATTATGACTGTCGACACCCCAACTTGGTTTAGAGCTTTACACTTCTTCTTATTTGGTACATTAAACTCATTACAATTCGTAGGAATGAATACGCTCACCTTAAAAGATTTGCCTCAGCAAGATGCGAGTAGTGGGAATAGTTTCTTATCAATGATTATGATGCTTTCAATGAGTATTGGTGTTGCGCTAGCAGGTACACTCATCAATGTATTTACCAATTACTATGGTACAGCCCATGTAACAACAGCGTTCCATTTCACCCTTATTTGTTTAGGTTGTATTAATGTCATTACTGCGCTTATCTTTTGGCAAATTCCAAAAAATACACCTGTGTAAGCAGTTGCATTTTTAGCATGGTTTATATTTCTTAAATCACGCTATGATGTGGGCTTCATATCAATACTGAGTTTTGCATGACCAAGCTGGCAAAAACCTTTTCTGCACCACGCTACAATACCCTAATTGGGATTGTTTTAGCTTGTGTTATGGGGGTTCTGACTTACTTTGGTCTGTTCTACCAACAAAAAGCAATCGCTCAAGATTACCCTGTTCAAGGCTTTGATATTTCTCATCATCAAGAAGATATCAACTGGAAAAAAATATCCCAAAAAAAATTCCAATTTGTTTATTTAAAAGCAACTGAAGGCGGTGATTATAAAGACCCAAAATTTCAAGAAAACTGGCTAAAAGCACGCGAACATGGATTTCATGTGGGGGCTTATCATTTTTATCGTTTATGCCGTGATGGTAAAACACAAGCTGAAAATTTTATTGCCACTGTGCCCAACAAGACCGATGCTCTTCCCCCTGTTATTGATTTGGAATATGATGGCAACTGTATTAATGCGCACACCAAAGAACAACTACTTAAAGAAATAGGCATCATGCATGACCGCTTAAAACAGCATTATGGTAAACAGCCTATCTTTTATATTTCCAAAACTTTTTACCACATTGTATTAATAGGTAGTTTCCCTAATACACCTCTGTGGGTCAGAGATTACGAAGGAAAACCTGAGCTTAAAGACAAAAGAAAATGGCTCTTTTGGCAACATAGTAATCAAGGTAAAATTGAAGGCATGACCAAGCCAGTAGACTTAAATGTTTATGAGGGTTCAGTCAAAGAATGGCACCAATTTTTACAGCAGCAAGGCATCGTGAAAGCACAATAATATGCGCAAAATCATTCATATCGATATGGATGCCTTTTATGCATCGGTCGAATTGCGAGAACGTCCTGATCTAAAGCATCTGCCCGTCGTTATATCTTCACATCATCCCCGCGCTGTTATTGCGGCAGCTTCTTACCCTGCTCGTGAGTTCGGTTTACGCTCTGCTATGTCTATGAGCCAAGCAAGAAAACTATGTCCTCACGTTGTTATTATTGAACCTAATTTTGAAAAATATCGTGCTATCTCGGCTCAAATTCATAGCATTTTTCAACAATACACTACTCTTATTGAACCTTTATCTTTAGATGAAGCATACCTTGATGTCACTGAAAATTTAAAACAAATCGCGAGTGCGACCGAAGTGGCCATGCATATTCGGGAAGATATTTTCAGGCTAACAGGACTAACAGCTTCGGCTGGTGTAGCACCCAATAAATTCTTGGCAAAAGTCGCATCTGACTGGAATAAACCGAATGGCCTGTTTGTTATAAAACCCTCTCAGGTGGCCAGTTTCATTCAAGACTTGCCCTTAAAAAAAATTCCGGGGGTCGGTAAAGTTACCCAAGAAAAACTCCAACAGCTTGAGTTACATACGCTGGGTGACTTACAAAAAATTGAAGAAGCTGTTTTGGTTCACCACTTTGGTAAATATGGGCAACAGCTTTATTTATATGCCCAAGGCATCGACAACCGCCCTGTTCAAGCTGAACGTGCTCGTCAGCAAATTTCAAAAGAAACCACATTTGATAGTGACTTTACTTTAGCCCAGTGCCAACCCTACTGGCATGGCCTAGCCGAAAAAGTCTGGCAAAGTTTAGAGAAAAAGCAACTTAATGCTCGTGGTGTAAATATTAAGCTCAAACTTAAGAATTTCCAGACTTTGCAACACAGTAAAAGTTTTAAGAACCCAATTCATTCTCAACAAGACCTGATTCAAGTTTTATTCTTACTTTTAAATGAGATGCATATTCCCGAAAACTTCCAATTTCGGCTGATTGGTATTGGAGTTTATCAATTACAGACCAAAGCTGACGACTTTCAATTGTCATTATGGTAAGTGTTGTTTTTTTATACAAAAGAACAACTTTTAAACAAAATCTATTCCCTTTTGCTCAAAGTTTGAAGTAATCTAATCAGCGCATATTCATTACCCATGTATTTGCAACATGTCAAAAACAACCTTTATTTTTGGCATATCGTCCTGTGATTGGCGCGACGACCAAATCCGAATATTACAGGGCACTTAAAGTACATGGAGCTTGCCCATTCTTATAAATCACAACAATAATCTACCCAAATTCTTTTGCACTTGCTTGCACCTGCCTACTAACTCTTCATAAAATCGAACTATTCACTAAAGAAACTTTAGAGCATATTTATGACGGTAAAACGATTACACGTGACTTCAAGATATTGTGAAGTAGCAATTTCGGGTAATTTGGTTCATTTAGCAGGACAGCTCGCTGATGATACCAGCGTGGACATTACAGCGCAGACGCAACAAACTTTAGACAATATTGATCGCTTACTTGCTGAAGCTGGTACGGACAAGAGTCATATTCTTTCTGTCATGATTTTTCTAAAAGATATTGAAACGGATTATGCAGCTATGAATGCTGTATGGGATGCATGGATTAGCAAAGAGCATCCGCCTGCTCGTACTTGTGTGGAGTCTAAACTTTATGCACCTGATGTACTGGTAGAAATGACTGTCGTTGCAGTACTTCCTTAATTCTCATTGATTTTAATTAATAAAAAAACTGAGCAATATTGATTAAGATAGTGCTCAGTTTTTTATGTTTTTAGAAATTTTAATTTCAGCATTTTATTCAAATCTTCTTTAATGAGCCCTAAAATTAAATTGCTATAACATCTAGTTATAACTTTTAAGACTTCACGAAAGCATTTGAAATTCTCTCTAACTGAGGTGTGGCAGGTAAAGTTGCCATCTCAGATTCAGGAGTTAATAAATCTCTTCTTAAGTCATGATAATCAGGCACACTGCTATAACGAAGTACACGATACCCTGCAAGTTGTAATAAACGGCGCTCATATTGCTGATGTGCTCGACGTAGCCCATTTTCCTCAAGCATAACCACCACAAAAACCTGATAATTTTGATCAAGTACAACAAAGTCAGCCGTCATATTTTGATATTTGCGGCGAGTATGAGCATATTTAGTCGTTAATAAGGCATCAAATGAAACATGAGCTAATACAGTAAATTTAGGCAGTACTGTTTGTAAGCGGGTTAGTGTCATTTGTTCATGACTACTTAACACGGCGCGGCGCTTTAAAGCACTGTCTTGTTGATGCTTTCTTGAGAGACTTTTCACTGCCATCACGACAGTCAAAAAGAGTAATAAGATCGTAATTAAATAGTACATGGGTCCAATCCTTTAAGTTTTTTATAATGATTTTGCTAGATCACGCTTTGTTTTAATTGATAACGACATAGCCGTTTTTTTAAAAGGTTCACTTAGTAATTTCACTTGTAGTTATCAAGCTTGGCTTAAATTTAGCCACCCTCACATTATTTATAATCATAGAGTCAGCAACAATCAAGTGCAGTTCGTCAGATTTTTAGAATTTATCATTTTTCATTACATTTTTTAGGTTAAAAATTCTCAAAAATCTCACTATACGATTTAAATCCCCTCTTCAAAAATAAAAAAGGCTCTGTTTAAGAGCCTTTTTTATCATTATCCACGAGCTTTGGATTTTGGTTTACTTTTGCCACCAAATGGTCTCTTCTCACCTGTTTCACGAGGAGGTAAACCCGTATGTTGGGTAAGTACCTGACCTTTTTGTGGACGCTTGTGATTTGAATGATTATTCGTTTGCTGGTTATTTCGTTTAACTGAGTCACCTGCTGTAGACGAATTTTTCTTACGGGCAGATTTATATTCCCCTTCAGTACCTTTTGGCTGATAAGTCGGAATTAAATGCTGCTTTGAATTACCAATTAAATCGGCACGGCCCATTTCTTTTAAGGCTTCACGAAGTAATGGCCAGTTATTTGGATCATGGTAACGTAAGAATGCTTTATGCAAACGACGACGTTTTTCACCTTTTACAATATCAACTTTTTCAGTATAGCGAGCGACTTTAGCAAGCGGGTTTTTACCCGAATAATACATCGTTGTTGCAGTTGCCATTGGTGAAGGATAGAAAGTCTGTACCTGATCGGCACGGAAACCATTCTTTTTCAACCAAATAGCAAGGTGCATCATGTCATAGTCTGAAGTACCCGGATGCGCAGCAATAAAGTAAGGAATTAGATATTGCTCTTTTCCTGCTTCTTTACTGAAACGGTCAAACATTTGCTTAAAACGATCATACGTACCAATACCCGGTTTCATCATCTTAGATAGCGGGCCTTGCTCAGTATGTTCAGGAGCAATTTTTAAATAACCACCCACGTGGTGTTGCACCAGCTCTTTGACATATTCAGGGTTCAATACTGCAAGGTCATAACGTAAACCTGAACCAATCAGAATCTTCTTCACACCTTTAATTGCGCGCGCTTTACGGTAAAGCTGCACTAATGGTGCATGATCGGTATGCAAGTTTTGACAAACGCCCGGATAAACACAAGAAGGTTTACGACAGTTCTTCTCAATTTCTGGGTCTTTACAGTGCAAACGGTACATGTTTGCTGTTGGACCACCTAAGTCTGAAATAATGCCGGTGAAATTTGGTGCCGTATCACGGATTTTTTCAATCTCACGTAAGATTGAATCTTCCGAACGGTTTTGGATAATACGACCTTCATGTTCTGTAATTGAACAGAACGTACAACCACCAAAACAGCCACGCATAATGTTGACCGAGAATTTGATCATATCAAATGCAGGAAAACGAGCATCACCATAAGTAGGATGTGGCAACCGTGCATAAGGTAAATCAAATACATAATCCATTTCCTCAGTCGTTAGAGGAATTGGAGGTGGGTTAATCCATACATCACGTTCACCATGGCGTTGCACCAATGCACGGGCATTACCGGGATTAGTTTCAAGGTGCAAAATACGGTTTGCATGCGCATAAAGCACTTGATCATTTGCCACTTCTTCAAAAGAAGGTAAACGAATGACCGCTAACTCTCGTGGTGGTAATTTGTGTTTAATTGCTTTTGATTGCGCAGGCTTTAGTTGAACAATTTGAGTGTCGTCATCTAGTTTATCGCCTTCACGTACAATCGGATTTGCAACAATCTCTTTTTGGAAATTTTGATATTGAGCTAAAGAGTTACCTTTTTCTTTCTCAACCTCACAGCCATCAATATCTTCAGTCATGACATAAGGGTTAATAATTGGATCAACACGCCCAATCGTATCTACGTCATTACTGGCAATTTCAACAAATTTTGCTTTAGATGCTCTGTTATTTTTATTAATAATAAATGCTGTCCCACGAACATCTGTAATCTCGTGGATTTTTTCACCTTTAGCCAAACGGTGCATCACATCAATAATGGCACGTTCACCATTACCATACATAAGCATATCGGCTTTTGAGTCCATTAAAATTGAACGACGGACTTTGTCTGACCAATAATCATAGTGCGCAATACGACGTAAACTACCCTCAATACCACCTAATAATACTGGTACATCTGGGAATGCTTCACGACAACGTTGGCAATATACTGTTGCAGCACGGTCAGGACGTTTGTTCGGTTCATTATTTGGGGAATAAGCATCATCCGAACGGATTTTACGATCTGCCGTATAACGGTTAATCATCGAATCCATATTACCTGCGGTTACACCCCAAGCAATCGTTGGCTTACCTAAAACACGGAAGCTTTCAACGTTGGTCCAGTCGGGTTGCGCAATAATTCCGACACGGAAACCTTGTGCTTCAAGTACACGCCCAATCACACCCGATACAAATGATGGGTGGTCAATATAAGCATCACCACAGACTAAAATAAAGTCACACGCATCCCAGCCGAGTTGGTCCATTTCTTCTCGTGACATCGGCAAAAATGGCGCTGGTTCAAAACACGACGCCCAATATTTGTCGTAATCAAACAACGCTTTTGGCGCAGTTTGCATGGTATAAGCGGTAGACATGGCTTGCGAATCTCGGCTAGCAGATGAAGGAGAGACATCTAAAGATGAAAGCCGATCATTTTAACATGAATTTCATTCATTTTCCTTGTTTATAAAACATACGAAAACAATAATATAGAAATTAATTTGATTAAAGTTTATCCAATATTTTATTCTCGGAATAAATACGGCGGAATAAAATCCGCCGTAGTCTTAACACAATTTATTTATAGGCATTAGAACAAAGCTTTTGGCAAACGAATTTGAATAATCTCATTATCATCAGCCAGTTTTGCGTTACGCCCAGTCGACCCTGGGAAGTTATTGTCATTTAGTACTGTAAGCGTTGTGCCATTTTCAATAATCACATCTTCAATGGTTTCAAACGGGAAAGCAAAAACTTGTCCCGTACCAATATCCCCTGCTCTTGCTGTGCCATACAACATATTCGGGTTAGCAATTTTAATTAAATCGACTAAATCTTCACGGCTTACTAGCTGGCCTGACTCATTCAATTTAATACGAATTAATTTTTTATATCCGCCTAAATTATTCTGAGTTGCATCACGCTCAATAATAATGCCTTCTTTATCATTAAAGAGTTGGAAATCTCCAATGTTGGTTGCCTTGCTATCTAATTGGAACCAATAATATTTTCCTGTATAGGCTTTTTTCTTAATATCGAATTGAGAAATCAGTAATTGTCTTTCCGTTTCCCGAATTGATTTAATTGGCTTTTCTATAAGCGGGTAAAGATACTGTCCATCTGGTGAAATTGCCATTCCTTCAAAACCACCACTTTGCTGAACCAAAGGCTCTACAAAATTAATTTGTGCTTTATTAAACTGATTTTGTGGTGAACGTAATTCTTGAGCCGGATTTAATGGATTAGGTAAAGGAATTGGGGCATCTAATAACACACCATCCGCTGAAAAATGAAGTAAATAAGGGCCAAACTCATCCCCAATCCAGTAAGTACCATCGCTAGTCCGTTGCATTGACTCTGGATCAAAATCAGCACCCGTTAATAAACGCTCAGGCGTGTTACCATTTACGATATTAAAAGGAATTAACTTGTTTGGATCACGCAATTGAATAAAGCTTTGTACAGTAACTTGCCCTGTACCTTTGGCTTTAGTTTTAAAATCAGGTTTTAATTTATAAATACGAAGCAAAAAGTCAGAAGAATTATCTTGGGTACCAAAACCATTATCGGCCATTGCCATATAGCTACCATCTTCATTTTTTAATGCAGCCGAAAAACCTTGTACAGGCTGGCCTTTAAATAGCGGATAAATTCCATTTGCACCTTTTACATATGCACCAGAGTCTGGGCCAGCAGCATAGGTTTCTACAGGCAATTTGGCAAAAGAAATTAAAGTTGGTTCGGTAACGTTTTCTGCAGGTGAAGTTTGTTCTTGATCGTTATCATCATTACATGCCGTCAATCCTAAACTGGCACAGCATAATAATGCGACTAAAGTTTTTTTGCTCATGATTTTATACATTTGGTAAAAAATTAAGCAAATTTAATCAAGCTTATATGAAGTTTTTGCTTCAAAAAGATGAAATCTTTATGGCGAATATATGACAAACCCAACTATTCAATACAGTCACAAACTAAATAACTTCATCAAAAAAATTAAAGTTTTGTTGGCTGATATTCTCCAGCAATTGCTGCTTTCAAAAAGTTCTGAAAGGTTGGGCATTCCATATGATTTTCGGCTGGACAGACAGCTGCATGTTGTAATCCTTGACTAATAAAATGTAATCGCTTTGCCATTTGCTCTAGTTGTTCAGCTTTATCTTTTAGTTTTTGACGGTCAAGATCAGGCCGACCATCTTGTCCAAACATAGTAGCGATCTCATTTAAAGAAAATCCGGCAGCACGTCCTAAAGCAATAAGTGCCAGTTGATCAAGCACCTGCTTACCATACTGCCGACGTAAACCTTGCCGCCCAATCGACTTAATTAACCCCTTCTCTTCATAAAAACGTAGCGTAGCTGTTGTGACTTTTGCCTTCTTAGAAACTTCACCAATATCCATAACATCCTCTTGACTTCAAGTGAACTTGAACTTGCACAATAAATTTATCACGTTTCATACGTATAAAAGCAAGGTGTAAAAATGAATACCTCTACATTGTTCTTTCAAGCTTTATGTCTTGGTATTGGTGCAACAGTTATTATGGATATATGGCTGTTAATACTAAAAATATTTAAGATCCCGACCTTAAATTTTTCCTTTCTCGGACGCTGGGTAGGTTGGATAGTTCAAGGAAAACTCATCCATCAATCTATCGCTCAAAGCCCTCAAATTAAGGGTGAATATTTATTGGGCTGGATTGCTCATTATAGTGTCGGGATTATTTTTGCATTGAGCTTTCTTCTCATTATCGGCTCAGATTGGCTCATTCATCCTCAGTTTTACTCAGCACTAATCTTTGGTGTAGTCACTGTTCTAATTCCCTTTTTTATTATGCAACCGGCCATGGGTAGTGGTTTTGCTTCATCAAAAACCCCGCACCCTTTTCTGAACTGCTTAAAAAGCTTACTGAACCATAGTGTCTTTGGCTGTGGTTTATATCTCACTGCAAAAATATTTCAAATTTAGATAAAGAGGAAAATAATCATGAAAACTGTTGCCATTATTTACTATAGTCGCCAAGGACATACCCAATTTATTGCTCAGCAAATTCAAACTGGTATTTTAAGCCATCAAGATATTGAAGTAGATTTACTTAATGCTGAAGATCTTATCGAGAGCCCAGAAATTCTTAATCAATATGATGGCTTAATTTGGGGATCTCCTACTTATTTAGGTGGCGTATCTTCCAAATTAAAACAACTCATGGATGCAACAGGGCCATTATGGAAAAAGCAGAATTTTAAAGGAAAATTAGCAGCTGGATTTACCGTTTCCTCTCTTCCCGCTGGTGATAAACAATCGACACTAATTTCGATTTTTACCTTTTGTATGCAACACGGCATGCTCTGGGTCGGCAACCCGATTCTGCCCGAGCAACACCACGGTATTCCTTATATTCAAGCAGCCAATCGTCTTGGTTCATGGTCAGGCTTAATGGCTCAGGCTGAACATGGCAGTAATGCCGATAGGTTTGATGAAGGAGATATTAAAACTGCTCAACAGTTTGGAGAAAATTTTGCATTGACCTTAAGTGCTTATCAAGGAATATAAAACCATGAAAGCACAGAAACTTTTATTCCTCTTAATTTTATCGGGAATGATGTCTTTTATCGTTTCAGGTATTTCAACTTTTAAAGTAGTAGGACTAAATCATTACTTCGTTTCATTGTGGATATCAGCTTGGATTATTGCATGGATATTGGCTTTCCCAAGTGTATTGATTTGTGCTCCTGTAGCCCAGAAACTCGTTGACCTTGTATTTAAGAATGTTAAAAAAGTACGTCTGTAAGTTAAAACTTACAAAACTTGCGGTGATTTGCGGATATTCAGCTTTAGTATTATTTCATAATATATGAATCATAGAGAGACAGGATGTCTCATTGAAGAAGAATAAGAACGCAGGAAGCGGTAGTTGACAGGAGTTAGCTACATAAAGCTGAATACGAAGGAACCTCGACAGGATGTCGGGGTTTTTTCATTTCAATTATACAAAATTCTTACTTTTTAGATGTGCTGAGCAACAGAACTAATATTGATCCTATAAGTACGGCTAAATACCATCACTTTATTTGAAACTTCATTATTGGTTTTGTATTTTGCTTACCCCATCTTTAACCCAAAATCGTTTTGAACCATCACAATTACACATCCTTGGTCTGAAATTTTTCATAATTTTCTTGATGATCATAATGACAGGATGTACAAGCTTAGGCCCTAATAGTGGCTCATTTACTTGGCGTTCAAATAAGCTATCATCTGGTTTACAAAAAGCTTATTCCGTTCCACCGAGTACAGCGAATAGATTATCTCCTATGATTATTCAAAGTGCTGACAAATATAATGTTCCTCCACTTTTACTCGCGGCAGTTATCAGACAAGAGTCGAACTATAATAGTAATGCCCGCTCTCCGACTGGGGCTGTTGGTTTAACTCAAATTATTCCAAGCTATTGGCAACAAACTTGTGCTGGTAATTTATATGATGAATCTACAAATATCCAATGTGGTGCTTATATTTTAAATCATTACTATCAAACAGCAGATAGCTGGTTCAAAGCCACGGCCTATTATAATGTTGGGCCAACAGGATATGAGCGAAGCTTCTGGACCCGCCACAAAGCGAAAAAATATGCTCGATCTATTAAGCACCATCAAAAAAACTTAAAAAGTGCTCTATAAAAAACTTAAACAAAAGCCCATCAATGGATGGGCTTTTTTATGCGGTTAATTTTATTCGTCAAATAAACCTTCAAATAAAACAGAAGACAAATAACGCTCCCCACTGTCTGGCAGAATAACAACAATGGTTTTACCAGCATTTTCAGGACGTTCTGCAATTTTTGCAGCGGCTGCTAATGCAGCTCCACTTGAAATACCCACTAAAATACCTTCTTGAGTTGCACAGTTTCTCGCCCATTGAATTGCTTCTTCGCTAGTCACGGGTAAGACTTCATCTACAAGGTTCAAATCAAGATTCTTTGGAATAAAGTTCGCACCAATTCCCTGGATTTTATGCGGTGCAGGTGTAATGTTTTCACCATTTTTGGTTTGAGTAATAATTGGAGACTCAGCAGGTTCAACTGCTACTGAATACAAAGGTTTATTTTGAACCTGTTCAAAATAACGAGAAATACCTGTAATCGTGCCGCCAGTACCGACGCCCGCAACTAAAATATCGACTTGCCCACCTGTAGCTTGCCAAATTTCAGGACCAGTTGTGTCTACATGAATTTGTGGATTTGCTGGGTTTTCAAATTGTTGTGGCAAGAAATAAAGATCTGGCTGTTCAGTTGCTAATCGTACAGCCTCATCAACTGCACCTTTCATTCCTTTTGCGGGTTCAGTTAATACCAAATTAGCACCTAAAGCTTTTAATACTTTTCTACGCTCAAGGCTCATACTGGCAGGCATAGTTAGAGTAATTGGATAACCTTTTGCCGCAGCTACAAATGCCAATGCAATACCAGTATTACCACTAGTTGGCTCAACAATATGCATACCTTCTTTTAATACACCACGCTTTTCCGCATCTGCAATAAGTGCCGCTCCGATGCGGCATTTCACAGAAAATGCAGGGTTACGGCTTTCCACTTTTGCTAATATGGTTGCACCTGTTTTAATCAATCGGTTAATACGTACTAAAGGTGTATTACCAATGGCTTCGGCATTATTTGAATATACCGCGATACCTAAATTGTTGGGAGTTGGAAATTGCTGATCGGTAGACATGTTATATCCTTATTAGATTTGGAATGATTCTGAATCATTATAGGCTTGTCCAATAAACAGGAAAGTAGAAAAAGTTAAGTAATATGAAAAAATGACAGCTACATCTATTTTAGACAGAATAAAAAAATGAATTTATTAGATCATTAGAACTACCAAACTTCACCCTCTCGCCATTCTGCGCAAATACTATCGTCCTCTGAACTGTGTGAGAGTAGATCTTTCATATGGATACTCAAAGGATATAGCATAATTTCATAGTCATCGGTTAGATAAGTAGATGTATCTTGTTTGATGTACAAATCACCCCACCAAGTAGTCCAACCTAATTTTTTATAAAACGCTTCATCTTCTGGTTGTAATGCAGCAAGTTCATATTCCAAATCAGTTAATACTTCAACTAAATATTTTAATAATTGTGAGGCAAGCCCTTTACCTCTCATCGTGTAATCAGTGGTCACATACTCTACATAAGCAGTTTTTACATCGGAGCTACCATTTATAGTAAAAACTCTATCCGTCCATAAGGCATGTGAAACAATTTGATCATCTAATATACCCACGACATGAAATGCTTTTTGCATGAAAGCATATTGGCTCCAAGGATCTTCATCAAAAGCAGCAAAACACAATTCAGCAATTTGATTGCATTGATTTTTATCTAGATCTTGGGCTGCGATAATTTTGAACTGCATAGATGAAAACTCAAATTTAACTATTTATAGATTAAGCAAAGATTGGAATATTATGAAATGTTTTTTTATTACATTGAACTAAGACCCTATATCTCTAAAATAGAGTAACTGTATAAATCTGATTTTTAGTTATGTGTTTTCTATGAATTAAATTTTCACTTTATACCGCGCAATAAAAAACACCCCGACCTCTTTTGAGATTGGGGTGTTTGGAATAATGAGCTGGCGATGACTTACTCTCACATGGGTAACCCCACACTACCATCAGCGCTAAGAGGTTTCACTTCTGAGTTCGGGAAGGGATCAGGTGGTTCACTCTTGCTATGGTCGCCAGCACAACTGTTATGGATACTTGCTTTGGTCTTATTGAC